>JAUYDU010000065.1 GCA_030691665.1 Chloroflexota bacterium | reverse complement strand
GAGATCACGCTCGATCATCATTCCCATCGGACCCCGGATCTCGGCCAGCTCGGAGAGCCGCCAGTAGCCGTACTCCTTTTCGTGGCCGAACACCACGCCCCAGAACACGACGTCCACGCGATCGCTGGCCCGCGGGTCTTTGAGCGGAACCTCGGAGCCATCCCCGAGCTCCGCGCTGGCCTCGGCCGCGTACCAGGTCCAGTTGAACCAGGGCGTGAAGTACTTGACTCTGGCGACGTTATCGCCGCTCTTGATGGCAGGCAATGTCTGCTCGAGCTCCCTAGTCAGCAGCGTCGGCGTCGGCACGTTCCGCCTCCTCTTCCAGCCGACGGATCTCCGCCAGCTCGTCTTCCTCCTGGGCCAGCTCAGCGAGCCGGGTCTGGATGGCAGGGGTTTGCAGCCACGCCTCGATCTCGTCGCTGTGCAGTTGCCATTCGTCCCGGTGCGCTGTGGCCACGAACTGCTCCTTGAACGACTGGTGGAGAGCGGCCGCCTTCGAGCGCGGCGTCCACATTGAGCGCAGCGCCGCCAGCACGAACTCCGCTGGCTCATCGAAGTAGTCGGCCAGGATGGCGAGTGCGAGGTCGGCGGGCCCGCTGCCCGCGTAGCCCCACTCGAAGCCGTCCGGCGAGTGGTAGGAGATGTGGGTGAGCGGGAGGGGCAGGCTCCTACGGCAGAACCTGGAAGGCGAAGAGCCCCAGGAAGCGATCCACGACGTAGAGGGTGTCGCCGGCGACCTTCAGTCCGGCAGGCGCCCGGAAGAGCGAGCCAGAGTCGCTGTCCCCTGGCTCCTCTCTGCCGATGAACCCCAGGTACTCCCCCTGAGGGCCGAACACCTGGACGGCGGCCAGCAGACCGTCGCTCACATAGACCTTTCCGGTCGCGTCGATGGCTACCTCCTTGGGCCGGGAGAAGGTGCCAGCCGTGTCGCCCAGCTCGCCGAACTGGCCGAGGAACGCACCGTCCGGGGAAAGCTGGACGACCCGCCCATTGAGGATATCCACAACGTAGATGTTGCCCGCCGCATCGATGGCGATGCCGCCAGGCGTATTGAATCCCTTCGTGCCAGACTCGCGCTTGCCGGCACCGATCGCCTGGAGGAGGCGACCGTCGGGGTCGTAGCGCAGCACGCGGTGGCTAGCAGCGTCCGAGACGAGGATGTCGCCGTTGGCAGCGACCGCCAGGCCGATGGGGCGAGGCGGCACGCCATCGGGGGCCTCCGGATTGGCCAGATCGATGGCCTTCACCACTTGCCCGGCCGGGGTCAGCACCAGGATCTGATGCGCGCCGGAGTTGGCCACGTAGAGGTACTCGCCATCGGAGGCGATAGCCATCGGGCCCTGGAGAGCCACACGTTCGTCGATCGTCCGGTCGATGATGGCGCGGACGGCGCCAGCATCGTCAAGCTCGAGAATGCGGTCGTTGCCGGTGTCAAGGACGAATCTGGTTCCGTGGAGCACGGCCATGCCGGCTGGCTGGTTCCAGGTGATGGGTGGCTGGCCATCCAGCGGCTGGGGCGCTTGCAGATGCTCCATCAGCGCCGCTTGAAAGACGGAGGTGGTGACCCGAGGATTGCTGGCTCTTTGGGGGAAGAAGGCTACAAGATATACCACGAGACCCAGCAGGGCCACCAGCCCCAGGGCGACCAACAGCCATCGCTGGCGGCCAAGGGCCTGCATCCGCTCCCCAATCCATCGCCGGAAGCGGCTGCCCCACAGCGGCATCGGTCCCTGCTTCATCGAGGCTGCCCCTCCCTAACCTCGGTAGTCATGGTCATAGAGCCTTCGGTCATGGGTGACAGTTCTGGCACAGCGGCGAAATCGTGCTGGTCGGATCGCGGTAGGGCATGGTGCTCAGATCGCTGCCCTCGAGGCCGCCGTGGGCCGAGTGGCAGCTTAGGCACTTCACCTGGTTCCCAGGCCCCGCTCCGGCGGCATCCCACAGCCTGGTGCCGCTAAGGTCGCCCGTACTGGGGTTCCACTGAGAGTCGAGGGGAGCGACCGCGGCATCCACGTCCACCGGATGATCGGTTGGGCCAGCTTTTCCGTGGCAAGACCGGCAGAGGTTGGCCCCGGAGGGGAAGAGGAGGAAGTTGCCGTACTCAGGGGTGTGGGCATTGTGGCACATGTCGCAGTCCTTGCTGGGTTCGCCAGGGACGGTGGGGTGCTGGCTCAGGGTCTCGTCGAAGGCGTAGCGCCCCTCCTCGGTGACCGTGCCATCGTGACAGCTATAGCACAAGGGCCTGACCCCCACATAGGTTTCTCCCGCCGGGTTGGGCCCTCTCGCCCACAGGTAGTCGCCGTAGGCGTCGTGGGGGATATGACATTGCTCACAGGCCGCGACACCGGGCGAGGCCAGGTCGTGCTTGCTGCCGATGACGTGGCCCTGCTGGCCAAAGGCGCCATAGGCGCCCAACGCCAACAGCATCGCTACGGCCACGGCCAGCGGCGGGACAATTCGCCTCATGGCTGCCCAACCTCCCCCCGCCGCCCAGCAAGCCGTAGCGCCGTCTGCGTAGCGCCCCGGCCAGACCAGAATCTACTTGCAGTTAGCGCCCGGAGCGGACCTTGGCGCCCGCTCCCCTCTGGCGAGCCGCCCAGGGCGTCGCCCGCCAGGCTCTGGTAGCGAGGGCGTGGATCGCTATCGCCGGCACCGCGAACGGCAGGAAGATGACGAACGCCAATCCGACCAGCGGGCCCAATAGCAGAACCAGGGGCAATGGCGCTCGGTAGTAGGTAACTCCCTCGCCGGCTGGCAGGTTCTCGTCGTCCTCGGAGATGGTCGCCATCTCCAGGCTCTTGCTGTTCCAGTAGGTGCCAGCGGGAACAGCCTCGCCGGGGTAGTACTTGCGTCGCATCTCGAACCTCCCCTCCTTCTCGTGACGTCGTGGCTCTATCGCCACTATCACGATAACCCGCCACCCTCAGATCAGACATGAGGCAAGTGGCGGGAGGAGAGGTTCGGAAATGCCCTGAACTGCCCGGCAAAACCGCCCTGTTTTCGCCGGGGGAAGTTGCTCGGGGCGAAGCCCTACCAGCCAGCCACGCTGTCGCTGTGCTCCATCCTCGAGCCCGGGCTCCCGCGACCTCTGCGGTCGCGGCTAGTGGCCGGCGCGGGCCCTGCCCTCGCCCGCTCTCCTGAAGGCCCAGGACACCGCCCTGGCCGCGCTGACCAGAGCGCGATAGATGAGCAGCGCTGGCACCGCAATGGGAAGGAAGACGATGAACGCCAGGCCGACAAAGGGCCCTGCCACGAAGACCAGGGGCAGGGGCGCCCGATAGTAGCTCACGCCCTCCCTCGTCGGCAGGGCCTCGCCGTCCTGGGCGATGGTGACGAATTCCCAGGTCTTGCTGTTCCAGTACGTTCCGGCTCGAACAGCCTCCCCGGGCCTGTACCTCCGCCTCACGTCGGGTCCTCCTCGGCCTCCGCTGGGCGCTCGCGGGGGAAATCGCTCTTGAGTTACCCTTCCCCACTCTCAATAATAGGCCTGGGAGGTAACGCCAGCGGTTGCCAGACGTAACAGAAGAGTTACACCTGCGAGCTGGCAACCCGAGAGAGAGCTGAACCAGCGCTGTCGGATGGCCGGCGGGGATTCCTGCTGCTAGTTGCCTGTGACTACCGTCCCACATCTACCAGTCCAATGCGAATGGCGAGCTTGACAAGCTCCGTACGGTTATGCAGCTCCAGCTTCTCCATTAGGTTGGCCCGATGGCCCATGACAGTCTTGATGCTCAGGCAGAGCAACTCGGCGATCTCACGGTTGCTGCGCCCTTCGGCCAGCAACTTGAGGATCTCCTTCTCCCGGTCGGTGAGGCGGTCGTAGAGAGACTCGGGCTGCTCGCCATCCTCACTTCGCAGGTAGCGGTCGACCACCGCCTTGGCCACCGAGGGGTAGAGGAAGGATTGACCGGAGTGCACCGCCCGAATGGCCGAGACGAGGTCGGTGCCGGCCGCTTTCTTGAGGATGTATCCGGAGGCTCCGGCTTTAAGCATGTGGAAGATGTACTCCTTGTTGTCGTACTGGGTCAGGACAAGGACTTTGGTGGGGATCTTGCGCTGTCGTAGCTCCAGGGCGGCCTCCAGCCCGCCCAGGCGGGGCATGGCGATGTCCATCAGCACCACATCGGGCCGCAGGCGGCTCACCTTTTCGACCGCCTCTACGCCGTCCTCTGCTTCGCCCACGACCTCCATGTCGTCGTACAGGCTCAGCAAGGCCCGAATGCCGTCCCTCAGGACAGCGTGGTCATCGGCTATGACCACCCGAATCTTGTTCACCGTTCCGCTTCCTCTCATCCAGGGGAATCTTCACCTGCACATGGGTCCCACCACCGGGCTGGGAGGTTATCCCCACGGCGCCCCCCAGAAGGGCAGTTCGCTCTTTCATGCCCAGGATTCCCCAGCCTGTGGGGCCAGCCGGTGGCTCGGCCACGGCGTCCACAGCGAATCCCTTGCCATCGTCCTCCACATCCAGGGCGATGGCGCTGTCCTCGAAGTCCACGCTCACAAACACGTTGGCGGCCTCGGCGTGACGAACGATGTTCGAGATGGCCTCCTGGCCGATGCGGAACAGGGCGGTCTCGATCTCGGCAGGGAGCCTTCTCTCCTGGCCGCTGACCTCCAGGTGAACCGCAACCCCCGTTGGTTGCAATCGATTCTCTGCGTACCACTGGAGGCTGGCCACCAGCCCCAGGTCGTCGAGGATGGAGGGGCGCAGGTCATAGACCAGGTTATGCACTCCTTCGAGGGTCTGCACGGCCAGCCCCTGCAGGCCCGCCAGCTTTTCCTTGACCTCGGCTTTGCGCAGCGGGCTTCTCAGAGTGACCGTCTCCAGGCCAACGGCCAGGGCGGCAAGGGCCTGACTGGTCTCATCGTGAAGCTCCCTGGCGATGCGCCGGCGCTCCTCCTCCTGGGCGGTGATTACCTTCTTGAGAAGTTGACCCCGCAGCGCCTCTTTCTGCTTTAGCTCCTCGTAGAGGGCGGCGTTCTCCTCCGCCACCTGTCGGAGATGATCCCGCGAGGCCTCCAGCTCTCGAGTGCGCTGTCGAACGCGCCTCTCCAGCTCCTTGCTCCAGGCCTGAGTGTGCTCCAGCGATGCTTTCAGTTTGGTGCGCATCGTCTCGAAAGCGCGCGCCAGGCGGCCGATCTCGTCCTCCCCCAAGTCGGGCACGCGCTCGGACAGCTCGCCGGAAGCGATCTTTTGGGCTGCCTGGGTGAGGACGCTGATGGGCCTAGTCACGCTGCGCACGGTGCCCCAGGCGAAAAGCAGCGCCAAGCCAAAGCTGGCGATTCCCAGCCACATAGCCCGCTCCCTGAGCCGGCGAGCGGGGGCAAGGGCTTCCGACTCAGCCTGGCGAATGACTACTCCCCAAGGGGCAGAGACGAGGGGTGAGAAAGCTATCACTTCGGCCTCCCTGCCGACGCCAGCGGTCTCCTGCCCGCAGTCATGGCAGGTGGCCGAGGCCGTTCGCCCCTCCTGGATGAGCGTTGCTAGCTCGTTCTGGCGCTCATTTTTCTGAAGAACTTCTCCCAAGCGGGTGCTGGCCAGGACGACCCCCTGACCGTCCACGATTTGGGCGTAGCCCGTCCGGCCCAGGGCGGAGTAACGGACGACATCCCGCAAATAGGAACCCATCAGGTCGATATCGCCACCTACCAGGCCGACAAGCTGGCCGCTAGGGCTCCGAACGGGGCTAACTATCGACACAGCCGGTCCGCCGCCGACGAGGCCGGTGGTCAGCCCAGAGACGGCTGGCTTTGCGCTTTCCAGCGCCTGGAGCACATGCGGAGAGGACAAAAGGTCGGTTCCCAAGGCGACCGCGTGAGCGGGCTCAACCCACAGAACGTGGCCCTGCTGGCTCAGCAAGTAGACCCCCCCGCTGAAGATGGACGTAAAGTAGGTGCGGCGCAGGGCATCCCTTTCGGGCTGAGTATCGGCATCCTCCAGATCGAACCCCTCGGCGAAGGGCACTTCGTCCAGGGCGCGCAGGTTCTGGGTGATCACGTAGTCCACGTGTCCGGCGGTGGTCTCGGCTAGTGCTTCCCGTTCAGCCAGGGCGCGGTCGGTGCTTTCGTCGACGGCCAGCAGGCTGGTCACGCTGAAGGCGCCCAATATGACTGCCAAGCCAATAGTCACCAGTGTCAGCACCCGCCACTGAAGGCTCTTTCGAAGCCCCAGGAGGCGGCCGCCCACACCGCTTGTCCGCCAAAGGATCGCTTTCATCCTTGCCGTCGCCTGCTCCATCTCAGACTCGCTCCCGCCTGTTATCCTCGGCGCCGGGCGCCTCGTTCTCCGCTGGCCCCTCCGGCAGACCCACTGCCGTAAGTCGGGCGTATTCCAGGGGGTGCTCTTCTATCATCTTTTCTCTGGATATCCTGCCGGTGAAGATGGACCAATCGCCCGGGAAGTGGGTGGGGCTGAGCATGACGCTGTACAGGTGCCAGGTCACTATGACCAGCAAGGCCAGGAGGGCCTCGCCGCTATGCATCTCCTTGGCGGCGGGGACAATCTCGCCGGGTAGCAGCCGGGTGAGGTATGTCGGGAACCACAGGGTGAGGCCAGTCACGATCATGATCACTCCACCATACACGATGCCCCAGTACTCGAACTTCTGGCGGTAGTCGTATCGGTCGAACGCCGGTTTTTCCGAGCTGAGGCCAACAGAATAGCGAAGCATGGCAAGGGCATCGACGAAGTCGCGCAGGGTGGGCACCATGGTCGGTCTGAAGCGACCCCGAAGCAGAGACAATCCCACGGCGCCTAGGTGGTAGACGGACCCGAAGATGAACACACAGGCAAACACCCGGTGGAGAAAACGCACGTTGTCTATGCCGCCCAGGCTGTTGACGATCCAGACGGAAAGGGAGGCCTCATCGAACTTCTGGGGCAACCCCGTCAGGAGCAGGACAAGAAAGCACATCATCGTTAGGAAGTGTTCGAAGCGCTGGCTCACGCTGAAGCGGACAACGTGCTCCTCGGCGGGGGCGGTCCTCTTGATCTCTACGACGGTTTCCAGCGACCTCATCGCTTCTCCCTCATCTGTTGCGAGCCAAGCGCCACAGATCCAGTGTGATGTGCATGAGGAGCCCGCCTATCATGACGGGAATGAGGAAGCGGTAGTATTCCCTTACAAGGTAGACCAACGGCGCCTTTTTCAGGCTCGGCTCGTAGTGAGATAGCCAGGCTGAGGGGAAGTTGGTACTGGCATCGGGGTGACACTGGCGACACGTTGTCAGCAGGTTCTCCTTGATCACCCGCGAGTTGGGGTCGTCCACTGCCCTGATGTCGTGGACTCCATGGCAGTCAATACATACCGGCGTCTGGACCCACAACTCGGAGGACTGCTTTTGGTAGAAGCCGGCGGTTTTGCCGTGGAAGTCGTCCAGGTAGGTCTTCAAGACGTTTGAGGATATGCCATACCTGTCCATGAGCTCCTTGTTCGTGTGGCACTCGCTGCACAGGTCTAGGGAACCTAGGCGGAAGGAGGCTGTGGTGGCGCTGTGGATGTCGTGAACCCCGTGGCAGGTGATGCACACGGGCACATCGGGATTATCCTCCGCCTCCAACGCCGAGCCGTGGACGCTTTCGACGTACTCGCCGTAGATCTGGCCGTGGCATTCGGCACAGGTCTTGGCGATCTGGGTGCGCGACTCCTCCAGTCGCTTCACCTCGTGCGCAGTGTGGCAGTCGGTGCAGACGGGCGCGGCGCTGTTACCTGCTGCCATCTGCTCGTAGTGAACGCTGTCGAGGGTCCTGGTGTAGTTCTCAAAGTGGCACCTCTTGCATAGCTCGTACTCCGCCCTGGCGAAATCCCTGGCGCTGTACACTTCGAGGGGGGAGTGAGGATAGGTCTGATTCCTCACATGGCAGTCGTTGCAGTTCAGCTTATCGCCGTGAACGGAGCGCCCGTAGACATCCCGGTCCACGTACAGGGAGATCGTTTCCCCGCTGCCCAGGGTCATGCTCAAGGTCGGGTCGCCGTGGCAGGTCAAGCAGTCCCGGTCGGCAGCGGCCGTCCGAGAGCCTGACGCTAGGGGCGGATCGGCAGCGGGCATTGCGGCGTGGCCCATCGTTGCCAGCCGGCCCGTCGCCACCAGCAGAACCATGGCGGCAGCCAGCCCTCCCAGGAAAATGAGGGGACCAATCCTCACCATGCCTACGCCGCCTCTCCTCTCCGTTTCTGCCGGGGCTCTGCCTGGCGAGCGTCGGCCGCCGGGGACTCTGGACACGACTCCTCAGAGTGCGCCCCGTCCGCCGATCCTGCCGTGGCGCCGGCACTGGCAGCCGAACTCCCGTCTCCCTCGCTGCGGCTCCCTTCCTCGCTGTCTGACGGCGGGTCGGCGTCCTCGTCGCTGAGCGGCAGGCCCACCTCACCCTCCGACCGAACCAGCGCGACGGCAGGGCGGGGCCCTGGTCGAGAGGCTGCCATTGGCTGGGGTACAGCGATCAGACCAGCTGCCAACAGCTCCTCATACTCCAGGGGATGCTCCTCTTGATAGCGAGGAGCGGGAATGCGGCCGGTGAAGATGGCTGGGTTGAAGGGGAAGATCCGCGGCGTCAGATGAGCATAGAATAAGTGCACCACAAATATCCAGGTCACCGCCAACAGGGCCTCGTCGCTGTGGGCCCTGAGGGCAGCGATCACCAACTGGCCTGGCAGAACGCGGGTGACCGCCGTCGGGAACAGGAGGATGAGGCCTGAACCGCCCATTATCGCCATGCCCCAGAACACTGCCCAGTAGTCGAACTTTTCCAGATAGGAAAACCGCCCGAACTTGGGCTTCTGGACCGATAGTCCCAGGAAGTACTGGGTCATTTGCACGGCGTCCCTAACGTCTTTGAGGCTGGGGATCATTCGTAGGGGGCCTGTGCGTCGCAGCACCAGCACGGTGTAGGCCACGTAGCTGATGTGGTAGATGCCATCGAAGATCATGACGCCGGCGGCTATTCGATGAATGAAGCGCACAGTCTGGATGCCGCCCATGGCGTCCATGAGCCACTGGCAGACCTCGAGGGCGGGGAACTTTTGAGGAAGGCCGGTCAGGGCCAGCACCAGAAAGCTGCCGATCATAAGGATGTGCTGGACCCTCTGATGAGCGTCGAAGCGCACCACGTAGGCGTCTTGCATGGCTTCCTCAGGAAGCCCCGGGCGTTCCAGTGCAGACACCTTGCGGGAGGCGGCCTCGGTCATCGCACACATGGTTACCGTCTCCCCTTACCATTACGGCTTCGCTCAGCCAGCCAGCGATAGAAGTCCAGCTCCACGTGGACGATCCCAAGACCTACCACGACGGCGGTGAGGAACACGAAGAAGCGCTCAGTGAAATAGACTGCCGGAAAGCGGGTGAGCGACGCCCCTCTGTGGCCCACCCAGCCAGCGGCGAAGTTATCGTTAGCACCCGAGTGACAGGTAGCGCATACTGCTACCAGCTTGTCACGGGTCAGGCCCGCTTCTGGATCCTCTACCCGCTTGACCTCGTGAGAGTCGTGACAGGTGACACAGGTGGCCGCGCCCATCGGATTGCCGAATCGGACCACCTTGGCGTGAGACGTCTCCAGGTAGCTGTCCAGCTCGTCGGGATGGCAGCGGCCGCAGGTGTCGAGGACAGTCCTGGGCAGCACCAGCGCTTGCGGCCCAGCAACCGAGCGGACAGAATGCGCCGAGCCATTCTCAGAATGGCAGTCGTAGCAGGTGGCACCCTCGCTCTTGCCGGATAGGAGCGAGTCAGCATGGGCACTGGCGGCGTATGCACCGGCCACGGTGGCGTGGCATCGGGAGCAGAGCTGCACCGCCCGAGCCCGGTACGCTAGCCGGCTGGTCAGCTCGACCGGGGCATGGGGATAGGCCCCCTTATCGCTGTGACAGGTATTGCAGGTCATGGCCCTGTGGGCAGACTCGGCCAGGGCCTTGCCATCGACGCGAAGGGCCAGGGTCTGCCCGCTGTCCAGGCTCACCGTCATGGTCGAGTCCTGATGGCAATTGAGGCAATAGGCATCGCCCCCGGGCGCCTCCACAGGCGGAAGCTGAGGCGGAGGCCCCGGCGTGTGGCAATCAGAACAGGTCTCGACGGAGATAGTCGCATGGTCCGCAGGAGCAGGCCGCACGCTACCAGGGCCGTGGCAAACCAAGCAGGTCTCGTGCCCCGCGATCACGTGAGGGATCTCCGGGGCGGGTGGCGGTTCCTGCGCCCGCGACGACGATTGGTTGAGACCCAGCGCCAATAGGCTCACGGCGGCAGCCATAAGCATCGCCGCCAGGGCGGGCCCTGCGGCCCGCCCAGCCGAGACCAGAGCCACCAGCGCTGACCGGCCACAACATTTCATCGCATCGACCCATCAGGTGAGAGACATGACCTCGCTCCGCCCCCTCAGGCCCCTAGTAGACAGTGGCAAACACCCCGTAGATGCCGGACAGCACCATGGCAGCCCCCACCACCGTGAGGATCACTCCCATGGCGATGGCCGCCGGTCGGCGCCAGCCCTGGGCAGCCGTAGCCACAGGGATGAAGGGGACAACCCGCTCCCTGCCCCTAAGCCCGCCCAGCGCCGAGAAGGCCAGAAACAGCCCGGTCGCCACCAGGGACCAGAAACCGAATACCAGAAAGCCCGTCCCCATGATTTGCATGACAGCGTTACCTCCCATTCCTTATCTTTGTTCTCCGCCGTCAACATCGGGGGCCTGCGCCGGCGAGCCGGGCAAGCCCCCAGTAGCGGCTTCGCCGCCCGAGTGTGCGAATCAACTGTGCCGACTGGCCGCTGGGGGATGCTTGTTCACTGTTCCTCTCCAGGGCATCCCTCAACGGCCATACACCACGATGTAGGAGAAGAAGATGCCGGCGAACGCCAGCACCAGTCCCAACAGGAGGAGGGCGGCGTCGCCAGCCATGACCAGTCGCCGGCCAGAGGGAGCGAACCCTTCCCCCCCGTTGCTGGTCCGCCAGACGCCGACATGACTGCGGATCTTGCCAAGCCCTACCACCAGCAGATATATCCCTACCGCTGTCAGCGACCAGAAAGAGGCAAACAGTATCAAGATAGCCAGCGGTTCCATCATCCCTACTCCGTTTCTCCTATGTTGCCAGCCTCGCTCTTCATGACCACCTTCGACTGTCTCTTCTCCTAGCCGAAGGCAAACAACGGCATCGCTATTCCCTGGGCCACCAGGAACAACCCCACCACCGTCAGCAGGGCATAGGCGACAATATCTGCCAGCGAGGGGTCATCGGCGGAGCCATCACGCCCAGACGGCGCCTGGTCGTGCACCAGCAAGCCCGCCACACTGGACACGATCAGCCGCAAACCGACGACGGTCAGCGTCCCGTAGCACACCACCACCAGAGCCAGCATCAGTACACTCATCGCTCACTCCTCCGCTTGCCTCTGTTGCCTTCACGGATAGCACGTAGGAGGTCCTCCACGCCCGTGGCCGGCGATTCTCTGGCATCGTAAAGGTGCATCTTGTTGTCGTTCAGGGTGAGGGCGATGACCTTGGTGCAGGGACTTCTCTCCATGATCTCCTTGGCCATCGCCAGGGAGCCCATGCCGCCGTTGTCGCTGTCGACGATCACCACCTCCGGGTGGAGGCTAGCGATGGTCTCGATCCCTCTAGCCCAATTGGCTTCCATGCCCACTATTTGCAGTCCCCGCCTGCCCTTGAGCATCCTCTCCACCCCGCGGGCGAACAGGGCATGTGAATACAGGATGAAAATCTGCTGCTTCTTCATTGCCCTCTCCGACTCCCTTCTAAGTTCATGCTAGGCCTAGCTCCTGCTAGCGCGTAATCGTGTTCCAGATTCATTTTCAGAAATAAAAGGGCCTAGGCTGGCCCTCGACTCCCTAGACGTTTGTCTAGAAACACTAGGCGCAGCGCTAGGCCCGAAAAGGAAGGGGCCCTATCGCTCAGGATAGGGCCCCAAAGAGGAGAGCGTGCCGCGACCGAGAACTATGGGCGAGCGCCTAGACTACCTTTGCCGCTGCCTCCACGGCGACTGGCATAGATGGCGAGCTGGAC
>JAUYDU010000044.1 GCA_030691665.1 Chloroflexota bacterium | reverse complement strand
CAAGAGGGCGAGAATGAGGACCGCCGCCGGAGCGAGGGAGACCCAGTAGATCACATCGCTGCCGGTGATCGACCCCGCGAGGTAGAGGGGGGCGAGGGCGGCGATGCTGGCGAAACTCGCAGTGATCAATACGCGGAATATCTTGAGGCGGGCCGGCGAGCCGAACACCCAGGGGGTGCGGTGGCTGTCCAGGTGGCCGACCAGGACCACCCGCTGGGTCGGCGTGCCTCTGGGGGGAATGGCGGCCCATACGTTCTGGCTGGGCCGCTTGGGGAGCAGCCAGCGGATAGGGTTGGCGGTAAAGTTCAGCTCGAGGTAGGCGGAGACTAGGGTCGCGGCGGCCAGGAGGGTGGTCAGGATGGCGGTGATGCGGCCAGCGAGGGGATACACGGCGACGGCCAGAAGGGCTAGGGTGAAGGCCAGGGCGAAGGGCCGCCACTCGGAGGTGGCGCTCAGGAAGCGCTCCACGTGGGGCGCCAGCCCTAGCCGCTCCAGCACCACCTTGGCGTAGGTCGCGGCCTCTGCCTCGGCGGGCGTGGTGGAGCCGCGGGGGCCGATAGTGACCGATAGGTGGTGGACGTGCTCCAGGGCGCGGCGGGCGCGGGTCTGGTCGGCGACAGGCGGGGTCCCCGCCGGTTCAGGCCGTTGTCGCTGGTCGGTCGAGCTTTCCCCTTCGACGGGCTCAGGATGTACCCCTGGTCGGTCGGCTGCCATCACCTTCACTGCGTTCAGGGCAGGCACCTTCAGATGCCCACTCTAGCGTTGGCCATACCTGTGCGTCAAGGAGATGGGAGCGGTCGTCCAAGGGTGGGCAGGGCTGTTGGTGTTAAACGAAATAGGCGCTCATCTGGTCCCACGGCGCCAGACGGGGGACAAACCTCGTAGGGGCCGAGCTTTAGCTCGGCCCTGGGCGGAGCTGAAGCTCCGCCCCTACGGCTGGGATGTAGAGTCATTCTGTTCAAGACCATAGGCCCTGCGTGCCGCCACCAGCCCCAGCCAGAGGCTGGTCCGGCGGAAGAGGCTAGTCCGCCCGCCAGAGGCGGGTAGGCCTGCAGCTACGGGAGGCTGGGGATGGAGCGAGAGAAGATGCCGGGCCGCAGGCGGCCGCGAGCGTCGGTGCAAGAGGACAGGAGCTCCTGGCCCATGGCCTCGCCCTGCTCCAGGAGCTTGTCCACCTGCGAGAGGTCGGCGATGCCCACATCGCTGCCGATTTCGGGGCGAATGAGGGTGATCCGGGCCCGAGGCGATAGGCCTTCCACGTCGCGGTCCACGTGGTCGCGCATCATGAGGTCCAAAGAGCGAACGAGCACGGCGACGGGGCTGGTGGGGCGCGCCTGGTCAGAGCAGCGGGAGAGATCGATGGCCAGGATGTGCTGGGCGCCCAGCTCGACCGCCGTCTCCAGGTCGAGGTGGGCCATGACGCCGCCGTCTACGTACTCGTCGCCGTCGATCTCCACCGGGCAAAAGATGCCGGGAATGGCTGTGGAGGCCAGGATGGCCCGCGAGATGGGCCCTTGGTGGAACACCACCTTGCAGCCGCGGCTGAGGTTGGTGGCTGTGATATAGAGGGGCACCTTGGTCTGAGCGAAGTCGTCCACAGGCAGGTGCTCGGCCGCCAGCTTTTCCAGGAAGCGGCTGCTGAACAGGCACTGGCGCTTGGTGGCCAGCCGATAGGCTATGCCGAGGGGGTTGAAGTCGAAGATGCGAGCGCCGCACAGGCTGGCCCAGATCTCCACTAGCTTGTCGCCGCCGGCGGCGCCGGGGTAGAAGGCGAGAAACGCCCCGTTGAGGGCGCCGACGCTGGTGCCCACGATGACCGACGGCTGAAAGCCCGAGCGGAGGAAGGTGCAGAGGAGCCCCGCCTGCACCGCGCCCAGGCTAGCGCCGCCGCTGAGCACGAGGGCGGGCCCGCTCAGTCGTTTCCCGGGGCGATGAAACGGCATAGTGTCTGAGTCCCGTCTGCTCCATCTAGTATACTCTTACAGGCCGTATCCCCAAGGGGGCTATGTCTCAACAGGGATAGGACGATCGGCTGGAAGGCAGATGCGAGTTAGGAGGAGGGCCGCTAGCATGACGCTGACCGAACAGGAAATCGAGGAGTTTCTCGGCCAGGCGAACGTGGCGATAGTGGCGACGGTGGGCGCCGACGGCCAGCCCCACGCTGTGCCCACCTGGTACGAGTGGGCCGACGGCGAGATCGTGTTCCATACCGGTGTTCGTACGCGCAAGTACAGAAACATCCGCCACAACGATAGGGTCAGCATCTGCGTGGACAGCAAGACGGTGCCCTACAAGGCGGTCGTGGTGTACGGGCGAGCCACGACGGAGGTGGGGACCGACGACGAGCGAACGCGGCGCCTCGCTATCCGCTATCTGGGGGAAGCGCTGGGGACGCGCTACGCTGACTCGCTCCGAGGCACCCGGTTGGTCATCGTGCGAGTGAGGCCCGACAGGATCATCTCCTGGGACTACGGTCGAGGCGACAATCCCTGAAGCAGGCTTGTCCGCTGACCGGAGCCGCTATCGTCCGGCTACTGCTCTTCGATGGTAATAGTGGTTATGGCGTCGCCGGGAGGAGCGTTGGGGTTGGTCTGGGGGTTGCGGGGCGCAAGAGCCGTCGCTACCTCCATCCCTTCCACCACCTGGCCGAACACCGTGTACTTGCCGTCGAGGCTGGTCGCGCGGGAATAGGTGATGAAGAACTGGCTGCCGTTGCTGTTGGGCTGGCCGGTGTTGGCCATGCCCACCACGCCGGTGTCGTACGGGCGGTCGCTGCTGAACTCGTCGGGGATGGTGTAGCCGGGGCCACTGCCGCCGGTTCCAGTGGGGTCGCCGGTCTGGGCCACGAAGTCGGCGATGACCCGGTGGAAGGTGACGCCGTCGAAGTAGCCGTCGCGGGCCAGGAAGACGAAGCTGTTCACCGTCTGGGGGGCGATGTCGGGGAAGAGCTGGATGCGGATGTCGCCCTTGGCGGTCTTGATGGTGGCGAAGTAGGACTTGCTGGGGTCTATGGTCATGGCCGGCGCCGATGGGTAGGTCTTGCCGGCGGGCGTGGTGGGCCGGGGGGTGGCCGCCGCCGGCGAGCCGGTGGCTCCGGCGGCAGGCGTTGCGGTTCGGGTGGCGGGCGTCTCCTCGCCGCCGCCGCAGGCTGCGGCCGCCAGGATGCCAACGATTGCCATCAGGCCCGTCAGGGTGATTAGATTGCGCATGGTTAGTCTCCTTTCGCTGCGCTCAAGGCAGGCAGGGGTGCGAGGGTTCGCTGACCATTATCGCTGAGGGTGCTGCTTGTGTCATCTTAATTGCTCTCTGCGGGTTTATGGTCATCAAGAAAATAGCTGAGCACCCCCTAGACTCCGTAGGCGAGGGTCTTCAGACCCTCGCGAAGTTGTGTCGGGGTCTAAAGACCCCGACCTACGAGGTCTTGTGTCATCAGGCTGGGGATGGGTGGTTCTGCCCACCCGCCAGCCCCGGGGAAAATTGTGAATCTGGGGGACACCCCCAGACCCCCGGCCGCGACCCAGTGGGGGCACTCCTCTGGTGCTAGGCGATGACGTTCAGGCGCTCGCCGATGAGCTCGAAGGTCGCGGGCAAGGTGCCGATGGCCTCGCCGTCGGTCTCGATGGGGACCGGGGCCTCGCTTTCCGCCTCGATGCGGCGGGCGGTGACGTAAGCGACTTTGGGTAGGTGGGCAAAGGTCCCGCTATAGAGCCTGCGCAGGCGGGTGAGCTTCTCCAGGAGGCTGAGGTGGCCGACTCGCACGACATCCAGGAGACCATCGTCCAGGCAGGCTCGGGGGGCCATGTGGATGCCACCGCCGGAGTAGGCGCCGTTGGCGATCCAGACGTTGGTGAGGAGGGCTCGCTCGGCGGGCCCGCCGTCCAGGCAGAGGGTGACGAACTGGCTCTGGTAGCGGAGCATGGTGGCCAGGGTGGCCCGCAGGAAGGTGAAGCGCCCGCCTAGCATCTTGGAGCTGCGGTTTACTCGGTCGGAGATGGCGGCGCCCACGCCGATCGACGCCTCGTTGATGAAGTAGCGAACGGCCTCGGTTCCGTCCGGGGTGTGGTAGCGTACCTTGCCTACGTCGATCTGCCGCAGCTTGGCGGCGGCGAGCCGCTCGACGGCCCCCTCCAGGTCGCGGGGGATGCCCAGGGTGCGGACGAAGTCTGCTCCGGTGCCGCGGGGGATGATCCCCAGGGCCAGGTCGGGCCGGATGGGGCGGTTGTCGGCGATGAGGCCGTTGACCACCTCGTTGACGGTGCCATCTCCGCCCAGGGCGACGACCTGGCCATAGCGGTCGGCGGCCTGGCGGGCGATGGCGGTGGCATGGCCCGGCCGCTCCGTGAAGGCGACGTCGAAGGGTAGGGGGAGTCGCGAGCGGAGCCGCTGCTCGATGGTGTGCCAGTGGCGGCCGGTGGCGCCGTTGGCCGAGCGGGGGTTGACGATGAGGAGCAGGTCGGGCATCAGGGTAGGGCGGTGGTGGCGGGGCGGTTCGGTTCGACGGGCTCACGATGCAGTTGTCCCTCGCTTCCGCCAGAGGCGGACCCGCCTTCGGCGGGGGCGAAGGCGGCCATCTGAGTGACGGCATCGCGGTAGCGCTCCACCTGCTCTCGTTGTTGGCGTCTGCCCCAGCCGAGCACGTCGCCCATGAGGCGGGCTGCCTCGGGCGCCGCCTCCAGGCCGTGATTGCGGTCGAAGAGCATGAGGTCGGTGCGGCGGGCCAGGAAGTCCTCCAGGGTGATGGCCATCTCCTCGGCGGCGGCGTAGACGGCTTCCGCTCGCAGGACAGAGCTGCCGGGCGCCAGGGGCTGGAGCAGGCGCCGGTCGCTTTGGGCGTATGCCAGCACCTGCACGTACTCTGTGCCGTAGGTGCGCACCAGCCGGTCGGCGACCGGGGGGGAGAGGCCCCAGCCCTCCTGAAGGGTGGCGACCGTCGCCTGGGCGAAGGCCTGGAAGCGCCGGAAATCGCCGCCGGGGAGAGGTGTCTCGGCGGTTCGGCAGGGCTGCTTCGACCAGCCGAAGCGCTTTCCCTGCCAGGCCAGGACGCGGTCCACCAGGGCCTGGGCCATGGCGCGATAGGTGGTGAGCTTGCCGCCGGCGATGGTGACCAGGCCTTCGGGCTTCATCTCGATCTCGTAGTCCCGGGGCACGTCCGAGGGGGCCCCCTCGTCGTAAACGAGGGGCCGCACGCCCGCCCAGACGGAGATCACATCCGAGGGCGAGACGTTGGCCTGGGCGAAGGTGGCGCTTGCGGCGGCGAGGAGGTACTCCACGTCGGCGGCATCGGCCCGCACATCGTCGGGGCTGCCCCTGTAGTCCGTATCGGTCGTCCCCACATAGGTGTAGTCGCCATAGGGAACCGCGAAGATCATGCGGTCGTCGGGGGTGGGGAAGGCGACGGCGCTGGAAAGGGCGAGGCTGGAGTGGGGGAGCACCAGATGGATTCCCTTGGTCGGGCGGAGGATGGGAGGGACCTCGCCCATGGCGCGCACCTGGTCGACCCAGGGGCCAGCGGCGTTGACGACTACCCGGCCGTAAGCGATGCCGGTGCGGCCGTCCAGGCGGTCGCGGAAGTGGACGCCCGTCACCCGGCCAGCGTCACGCTCCAGGCCTGTCACCTCGGCGTAGTTGACGGCGACGGCGCCATGGAGGGCAGCCGAGCGGACGGTGGCCAGGGTCAGGCGGGCGTCATCGACCAGGCAGTCGAGGTAGCGGAAGCCGCCGCGGAGGCCGTCGGGGCGCAGGGTCGGCTCGCTGCGCAGCAGTTGCTCGCGGGACAGGGCGCGATGATGCTCCAGTCGGCGGAAGCCGGCCAGGAGGTCGTAGGCCAGCAGGCCCAGCTTGAGCTTGAGGCGGCTGTCACGCCCGCCTTCGTAGACCGGCAGGATGTAGGGGAAGGGATGGACGAGGTGAGGGGCGATGCGCAGCAACACCCCTCGTTCTCGCAGGGCCTCGCGCACCAGGTGGACCTGGCGGGTCTTGAGGTAGCGGAGGCCGCCGTGGACCATCTTGGAGGACTTGCTGCTGGTGCCGGCGGCGAAATCGCCTTTTTCGAGAAGAGCGACCGATAGGCCGCGCATGGCAGCGTCGCGGGCGATGCCGGCGCCGTTGATGCCGCCGCCGACGATGACCAGGTCGAAGGTCTCGCGCTGGAAGCGGTCGAGGAAGGCGGCGCGGGCTGGCAGGGAGAAGCCCTGCCTGCCGGCAGGCAGGCGCCCCGCCGGGGCGGGGGGCCTAGACATGATGGGGCTCCTCGCTCTTAGCGATCAGCTTGCCGGGGTTCATGATGTCCTGAGGGTCGAAGGTCTGCTTGAGGGCGGCGAGGGCCTGCGCTCCTGCTGGCCCCAGGTAGGCGGCCATCCAGGGGCGGTGGTCGCTGCCGATGCCATGGTGGTGGCTGAGGGCGCCGCCGGCATCCATGATGGCGTCGGTGGCGGCGGTCTTGACCTGCTGCCACTGCTCCAGTTCGTGGCTCTCCTCCTGGCGGGCCAGGAAGGAGAAGTAGATGGAGCCGCCGTCGGGATAGGCGTGGGACAGATGGGCCATCACCATGCCCTCGCCCTTGAGGGCGCCGTCGATGGCGGCGCGGACGGAGCGGTAGAGGGCTAGGTAGCGATCCCAGGTGGTGGCCGTCTCCAGGGTGTCGACCATGATGGCGTGATCGAGAAGGAGGTCGCGGAGGTAGGGGAGCTCGAAGCGGGAACGCTCCCAGGCGCGGCCGGGCCCGTGTCCGAGCGATACGCCTTCGTGGCGGCGCAGGATCGGCCTGGCCCGCTGCCACTCGGTTCGCACGCTGTCTTCCTCTCCCTCGAAGCCCAGGATCAGCAGGGCGGCCCCGTCGAGGCGAAGGCCTCGCCGCGCCAGATACCATCTCCCCAGCCGCTCGACAGCGCTCGCTTTGAGTCCGACGGGGGCGGCCCTCATCGCCAGGTTGGTCTCGGTCTCCGCCTCGTCTGCTAGGCGCAGGACGGCGGGCCTCAGGCCCGACTGCATCAGCTCGCGGGCGGCTTCGAGCCCGGCGGCGAAGGCAGGGAAGAGGTAGCCTCGGTAGTCGGAGCGGCGGGGGAATGGGGCGAGGCGGACTGTCGCCTGGGTGATCGCCCCCAGTACGCCCTCGGAGCCGGCGATCAGTTGGGTGAAGTCGGGACCGGCTGCGGCGGCGGGCACGGGGGGAGTGGCGATGATCCCGCCAGGGAAGGCCAGCCGCAAGCTCTGCACCCGCTTGTCGATCTTACCGTAGAGGGTGGACTTCTGGCCGCCGGATCGCGTAGCGATCCAGCCGCCCAGGGAGGAGTACTCGAAGGACTGGGGGAAATGGCCGAGGGTGAATCCCGCGGCGTTCAGGCGGGCCTCCAGGGCGGGGCCGAGAATTCCGGCCTCTACCGTGGCCGTCGCGGAGATCGGATCTAGCTGAAGGACTCGATCCAGGCGCTGGAGGTCGAGGGTGACCGCCGGCCTGCCAGCGACAGGCTCGACGCCCCCGACGACCGAGGTGCCGCCGCCGAAGGGGATCACCGCGA
>JAUYDU010000004.1 GCA_030691665.1 Chloroflexota bacterium | reverse complement strand
CCCTTGGCGATGGTGATGCAGGGCAGGCCCAGCATGTCGGCCATGAGCGAGCCGACAACGCCCATGTCCCAGTCCACCGCCTGGCGGCCGCAGAAGATAAGGTCGACGGGCTCCAGCTTCTTGACAGCGGCGGTGAGGGCGCGAGCGGTGGTGTAGCTATCGCCCTCCTCGAAAGCCTTATCGCTGAGGAGCACGCCCTCATCGGCGCCCATGGCCAGGCTGTGCTTGATGACGTCGCGGGAGCCCTCGGGGCCCAGCGTAAGGATGGTGATCTTGCCCTCGCCCAGGGTATCGCGGATGCGCAGGGCCGCCTCCACGCCGATGGTGTCGAACTGGCTGGGCACGGGCTGAATGCCCGGCACCGGCAGGACCTTCTTGGTCGCCTCGTCCACCTTGAACTGCGAGGCGGGCGTCTCTGGGTCGGGCACCTGCTTGACGCAGCAAATCATATGGAGCATGAGTTACCTCCTCCGCATGCCCCGCCTTGAGGTGGGGCAGCCTTTAGCGTTCGATCTGGCAGAATATGCGCGCAGTTATGGCGGCAGACCTTGAGTCTGAATTGCCCAGCAGGGCTGAAGCCCTGCAGCTACTGAAATCGTTGCCAGGGCCTACGGCAGGCCACCGATGATCTTATCGATCTCGGCCCTAGCGTAGGCCCGCAGCGTCTCGGTGCGAACGTTGCCCAGGGAGCTCAGGGCCAGGGCCGCCTTGGTCGCCGTCTCGTCGTCGGGCGCGTCGATGATGGCCACATAGTCGTAGCGGCCCATGGTCAGGTAGAGCTGGCTGAGCCTGGCCCCAACCTGCTCGAACAGCTTCTCAGCGCTGCCGATGCGCTTGGGCACGTCCTTGACGTTGCGCATGCCCTGGTCGGTGAAGCGGACCAGCGATACGTACGTCGGCATGAGATACCTCCTCCTTCACTGGGGCGGCTCAGCGGCCTGACCCGGCGGCGGGTCGACTCCGGCGGCGCCGGGGACGACCGCCGCGGCAGCCACCGCGACGTCCAGCAACTCCACTATATCGTAGACCTTCATCACGCGCTCGGCGGCTGCGGGCACGGCGCCCACGCCGTCCTCGAACATCTGCATGCAGAAGGGACAGGCGGTGGCTATGATCTGAGCGCCGGTGGCGGCCGCCTCCTCGGTGCGCTCCTGATTCACCCGTTCGCCCTTGCTCTCCTCCACCCACATGTGGCCGCCGCCGGCGCCGCAGCAGAAGCTCTGGGCGCGGGTGCGAGTCATCTCGACAGTCTGGGCGCCGGGCAGACTGGCGACGATCTGGCGGGGCGCGTCGTACATGTCGTTGTGGCGGCCCAGGTAGCAGGAGTCGTGGTAGGTGATCTTCTCGCTCACACCCTCTTGCGGCCTCAGCCTGCCCTCCTGGACCAGTCGGGCGAACAGCTCGGCGTGATGGATCACCTCGAAGCGGCCTTCGAACTGGGGGTACTCGTTCTTGAAGGTATTGAAGCAATGAGGGCAGTTGGTGAGGATCTTCTGGACACCCTTGGCCTTGAAGGTCTCGATGTTCTGCTGGGCCTGAAGCATGAACAGGTACTCGTTGCCCAGGCGACGGGCGGGGTCGCCGGAGCAGGTCTCCTCGGCCCCCAGCACGCCGTAGCTGACGCCCGCCTCCTTGAGCAGCCTGGCGGTGGCCTTGGTGATCAGGACGTTGCGCTCCACCAGGGCGCCGGTGCAGCCCACCCAGAACAGGTACTCCTGCGTGCCGTCGAACATCGGCACGTCGCCCATCTCCTCGATCCAGGTGGTGCGGGTGAGCTGGGTGCCCCGCCAGGGATGGCCGCGCTGCTCGAGCTGCATCAGGGTGGCCTGAGCCGTTTCCGGCATGCGGGCTTCATCCATAACGAAGTAGCGCCGGACGTCGATGATCTCCTGGATGTGCTCGATAAACACCGGGCACTCCTCCTGACAGGCACCACAGGTCAGGCAGTCCCATATGGGGTTGAAGCCCATGGCCTCCGTCAGCGGCAGGCCACGCTCGCCGGTAACATTGAGGCTGAGCACCGGTACCGGCAGCAGGTCCGGCGCGTTCACCAGCAACTGCTGCCGGAGCTGGTGAGCGATCTCCTTGGGCGATAGCTCCTTGCCGGTGTTGTAGGCGGGGCAGGCCTGCTGGCAGCGACCGCACTCGGTGCAGGTGTAGCCGTCCAGAAGCTGCTTCCAGGTGAAGTCCTGTATCCGCCCTACGCCGAACACCTCGCGCGTCTCCAGGTCGGGGATGGGCTGGAGCACGCCTGTGGGCTGGAGGCGACGGAAGAAGACGTTGATCGCGGCGGTGAAGATGTGCAGGTGCTTGGAGTAGGGCAAGACGCAGAGGAAACCCAGGAAGGTCAGCTCGTGGATGTAGAACCAGGTGGTGTGCCAGCCCTCAAGCTCCCCCTGATTGCCGCCCTCCACAAATTCGGCGATGAGCTTGGAGACGAAGGCGCGGTTGTCGTTGTCAAAGGGGTAGATGGCGATGCGAAAGCCGGTGGCGAAGAGATCGCTCACCATCAGAAGGGCGATGAAGCCCAGGATGAAGCGAGCGTCCCAGTTTAGGGTGAGCCGGGGCGGCTTGACGAACTCGCGGCGGGCCAGGGCCATGAGGATGCCGACGATCACCAGGAGCTCGAACACCTGCATCACCGGCAGGTAGGAGATCCAGGCGGCCCGCGCCCAGGAGAGGAAGCCCAGGTCTTCGTTGATGCCCTCCAGGAAGAAATTGATGGTGTTGAACTGGAAGGTCATGAAGCCCCAGAAGATGGCCAGGTGCAGGAAGCCCGAGTACCAGAAGCGCGGCCTGGCCACTCGCGCCTGGGTCAGCACCAGGGCGGGGAAGGTGACGATGCGCACCAGGATGTTCGAGAGGCGGTAGTCGGGTTTGCCGAGGAGGATGAGGCGGATACGAACGTAGGCGGAATAGGCGAAGAAGGCGATGGCGAGGACGATAAAGAGATAGAAGAAGATGTTACCAGGCAGCTCTGTCGAGGGTGCCATCCACCACTCCTTCCGAGGGCAAGGTAGTCGCCGCCACAGTGGATGCCGGAGGCCGGTTCATTAGCGTGAAACCGTTCACTATCATAGCCTCAAGCCCGAAAAGGATCAACCGC
>JAUYDU010000558.1 GCA_030691665.1 Chloroflexota bacterium | reverse complement strand
CATCTGTTGCAGCTGCTCAGCTATGTCCGCGTTCATCGCCGCCTCCTCAGGTTGGGAATCGCAGCAGGGCCGCATTGGAAGCGAACCCGGCCCCCATGGTGACCATCAGGACCCAGTCGCCGGGCCGCACCTGCGCCCTCTCGTCGGCCAGCACATGCGCAACAGCCCCGATGGTGCCGGAGCTCATGTTGCCATAGTTGCGCAGCACCTGGCGCGAGTAGCGGAGCTGCTCCTCGGTGAACCCCAGGGAGTCGCGGAGGTTGTCCAGCACCGCCCTGCCGCCAGGATGGCAGGAGACCCACCGGATATCGCTTAGCCACAGGCCGTGGCGGGCCAGGAGCCGCTGCACGCACGGGCCCACGACGGCAGGCGCCATCTTGGGCACATCGTGGTGCAGCACCACCAAGAGCCTCCCGTCTGTCCACCCAGCGGAAGCCCAGGTAGTCCATGTAGCGCGCATCGGAGTGGCTCTCGAAGTCCACGAAGTGGGGATGGGACGGGTCGTCGTATCCTACCAGGGCCGCCGCCGCTCCATCGCCAAAGATCGCCTTGGCCCTCAGCAGCTCGTACCGGTTGTCTGGTCTGGGGACACCCCCAGGCTCCGGGAAGTCACAGGCGCTGCATATCTCCACCGCGACCGCCAGCGCCAACCCCCCGATCTCCCTGGCGTACAGGTAGGCGCTGCGGAGCGCGGGCCTGGCACCCTGGCAGCCTGTCCCGATGGAGTCGGTGTGCTCGGCTGCTGCCGGCAGGCCCAGCCGCTGATGGATGTGGCAGCTAGTGGCAGGACATTCGTAGCCGGTGCAACTCGCGAGTGAGATGCTGCCCACATCGGCGACAGGCCACCCCTCGATGCAACAGGATGCCGCCTGGACCGATAGCTCGATGGCAGCGTCCTTGTAGAGGGTGGTCGCATCCTGCCAGGAGAGGTTCGATCCCAGCGGTACGGCGAGGTGGCGCTTGTCTATCTGCGCGTCGCGGAAGATGGGCCAGAAGTGCCTGGGGTAGCCACAAGCCTCGAATACCTCCCGCTGCGTGTAGGAGCGGGGAGGCACGGCAAACCCGATGGACAGCAGCTTGGGCCGCCCGAAGCTGCAATGCGGCGACGTCATGCATCTCCGACCACGAGGTTGAGCGTAGCTGCCCATCGGCAGAGCAACACGTTGTGCTCGACATTCTGACTTTGTGTGCAGCCTCCGCACTTGCATAGCTACAGGGGATCATCAGGGCTGCGGAGCAGCGTTTCCGTGCCCCCGCCTATGCTGCCAGCGCACCGGCCAGGTCAGCAGGTCCCAGAGGAGCCAGACGGGATAGCTCACCACGATCGCCGTCCAGCCCACGATTCCAGACCTGGCGCGCATCTTCCGGCGATACCGAGCACCGTGGGCCTCGTGCCAGTAGGACTTGCACTCCGCACCCGCCATAGCCGTCCTCCTCACCGTGATCGGGCCAGAAACGCCCATTTCAACCCTCATCCAGAGCTCGTAGGCGTGTTCCTCACCCGCTGCCCATGATGACGGTTCGCATCCCTGGTGTCAACTGCCTTTGGGGAGCTGGAATCAGTCTCGAGGTGGTCTTCACTGGCCTTTCGCCTGGGAAGCTTCGCCTCCTCGTGTTGTATTTGGAGCAGACTTACGCTGACAGCGCGGAGCGCGGTGACACACCTAGCGGTGGCAGGTAAGCGCTTATACTCCACCCCATGAGCAGCAAAGCGTTTGGTGCAGTCCGCCCAGCCCTGCAATGGTGCTCGCCTCCCTCCAGGCCGGGGTCAGCTACTGCTTTGCACCGGATCGCCTCGTGGGTGCGGAAGGTCTGCGGCTTTGTCAGTCCCAGGAAGGCGTTGGAACTGCCCGAAATCGTCGCCACAGGGCGGGAGTACAGGCAGTTGACACGCCAGAAGGCGGGGGTATCATGGGCTTGTTCAATTTCTGCCCCGGCAGAGGGTCAGGGCCAGCGCCAAATGGGAAATTCCGGATCAGGGAGGAAGGAGGGGACGCAGGAAATCTCTCACGAGGCGGATTATACCAACTAGCCAAGTCATTGCCGCCCTCCCTCCAAGAACTCGTTGCAACACCTATTGACTGGAGACAGGCAATTCGACTGCTTGACATCTCGTATGAGCGGAGCTAGGATACTGGCGTTTCCTGGGGGAAGTCATCAAAGGGTGTGGAGGTTGTGTATGTTCTCACTACGTCGTGCTAAATGGCTAGCGATTACGCTTATCGTCTCCATCGCTCTGCTCCTGGGGCTGGGCGCCGCGCCCTCGGACGCCGGGCCTCCGGACCCGGGGCCGCTGCCGCCGGGCCTGGCGGTGAAGGTGTTCGTCCACTACCCCAAGGGGCACGACACCGGTGTGGCGGCCGCTTCCGTCTGCGGCGACCCCAGTCCCGCGGCTTGCGGCGACTACGGTATTGCCACCACCAGCGGGAAAACTATCCGCTGGCAGGACCCAACGGGTAGTGGGGCGGGCATCCCCTACTATGTGGTGCTCAACTACAGCACCAAGACCAGCCCCAGCCTGAGTGCCAGCGCCGCGCTGGCTGCTATCAACGCCTCCTTCGTCACCTGGGAGGCGGCCAGCGACGCCGGGCTGAACTACACCAACAAAGGCACGCTCAGCAAGGCCACGCTGCCCCGCCTGGACGGGAAGAACGTGGTGGGCTGGAAGGCACTGTCACCCTCGGCCATCGCCGTCACCTACGTGTGGTACTACACCAGCACCGGCTACATCGCCGAGTCCGACATGATATTCAACAACAACTACCGCTGGACCTACACCCCGCCGGTGTGCGATGCGGACGGGGATCCTGCGTGCAACCCAGCGACCTATGAGGACCCCACCAACAGTGGCGTGGCCAGCACCATGGACCTCCTCAACATCGGCACTCACGAGGCCGGCCACACGCTGATGCTGCTGGACCTCTACGACCCCAAGCAGGCCAACCTGACCATGTACGGCTACGGCTCCTACGCCGAGCTGAAGAAGGACACCCTGGCCCTGGGCGATGTTCTGGGGGTGCGGGCTATCTACTAAACCAAAACCAGGATGAAACCCGCAGACCTGCCATGGCAAGCCAAGGGGCGACCATGTGGATTCCACCTTGGTTCTAGTTTAGGGCCAGCGGTCCCTGGTGGAGGTGAGTGGTGAGGAAGGCGACACTGGCAGCGCTGGCGGCCGTGCTCCTGGTCCTGTTGAGCTTTGGGGTGGCGCAGACCGCCGGCCGGGCGCCCCGGGACCCGTAACTGCCCTTGACCGCCTGCGTCCTGGGGGAGAAGGGCGTCATCCGGGCCATGGAAGTGGGCGCGCCGCTGCTCTGCCCAGACATACGATAGGTGCGGCAACTCCGCTGACAGGCCTTCAGGTTATCCCTGAAGGCCTGCGTGCTTCTCTTGAAGGCGGGGGTGGAAGCGCTTCTGCGCGGCATAGGCGCGTCGCTACGAATTGACTCCAAAGGCCCCGGGGGCTAGACTATACTTGACGGGACAAGCTCTACCTGGCCGCGCTCCCCGGCACAGCAAGCCGCTCCCCGCACTGGGTGCACTTACTAATGGGTGCGTAAGTAAATGGACAGGGGTGCCGTTCCCGCCTATCTGAAATCGGGTTGCGTCACCGTCTGATACGTCCACCTACCAGCGCACCCCTTAGTAATGCCCGTTACCTTCTTGTAGTCGGCGGGGTCCTCTCGCAGGGGCACCTGGTGGCTCACCGGGTGCTTGCAGGAGACGGTCTGCGGCTTCTCGGGGACTGGGTGCTTGGCTCTGCCGAAGCTGAACAGCTTCATCCCGACACCTCCTGAAGATGCTGGCGATCGGGCGGGCGTGAGAGCCCGCAGCACAGACCTCCGGGGATGTGCATCCACACCACCTACACCTCGATTGTAAAGAAGACGGGGAACGCCGTCAACTCCTGAGCGCATCTAGCCGCCAGGGCAGCCACTCACCGTCATCACACCAGCCCGTAAGTAGGTGCAGGTGCCTCTCTGTTCGGGCCGCTCAAGGAACGTCACACGGACTGTTCACTTCCTGATTCACCCACAAGCCCTGAACCGTCAGTGATCCGGTGTAGGTGTCGGTGTTTCAGGAGGCCAACGGCCCGGCATTTCAACCGGGATTTCCCATCTCAAATAGCTTGGATCGCGCTTCGTGGCGCTCCACTCTCTTTCATGACAGTCAACCACGCCGCTCAGACGGGCTCGTTGTGACATCGCGCTCAGTGGCAGTGAGAGAACGGTGCGCTGCACAAACC
>JAUYDU010000354.1 GCA_030691665.1 Chloroflexota bacterium | reverse complement strand
GGCCTCCCTCAAACCGGGAGCTGGGTGTGCCGTGAAAGTGCATGACCGGTTTGCCTTGGAGATCGCCATATTCGGCATAGCCCAGCCTGCGTCCGTCTCGTAGTTTGATCTGGTTGTCAGGTTTCATTGACGGATCGCCTCCTTATCAAAGAACTTCCCCTAGCTATCCGGGAACCGCAGGTGCCGGGCGAAGCGCGCCTGGAAGTCAGCGCGCCCGCCCAGCGGGACATGGCGGAGGCGACGGGCGAGGCGGCGGCGCCGAGTAGCCATAGCGATTGGGGTCGGCGTAGGGCATTTTTCATGTAGCCCCCTGCGAGATTCTTGGTATACTGTTGCTCTCGGACGCACTTGTAGCGGAGGTCCTGAATGCCCAACCCCTGGGCTGGTTCCAAGTTCTACGCCAAGCTCGGTAACACATTCACCCGCCCTTTGTGGAGCGTCCTGCCCGCACCTTCCGGGTTTGGCATCCTTACAACCATTGGTCGCAGGAGCGGCAAGCCCCGCCGCCACTCTGTTCGCGCCATCCGTCAGGGCGACATTGTCTTTGTGGTCGCCATGATGGGCGAAAAGGCATCATGGCTGAAAAACATCCGCGCCGACCCTGAGGTCACCCTCAGGCTGGGCAAAGAAACCTTTAACGGCACTGCCCAGGAAGCCAATGACTCCCCGGTGAGGCAGCGAGCAATGGATGCCTATACTGGCACTGTCACCTTGGGCGACTACTTTGACTACATCGCTTATCATTGGGGTTTCCCAACGCGTTCGAAGATCGTGCGAGCACACCGACACTGGTTTGAAGATGGGGTCCCGCTGATCATCCAACTCGAACCCAGCAAAGAAGCGACCAAGCAACCCAATACCCGTGCCTGATCCGTCGCGCGCGAATCCTCTCGGTCCCGGCGCCCGAGCCTGCTATGACCGAGGCGGCGGCGCGTAGGCGAAGCCCGAACCCGCCGACGGCAGCTCGAAGGGCGGGGCAGTCGCCGAAACGTAGATGAGCGGCTCGTCACCCGTGTTACGGATGGCGTGGCCGGTACGGGGCGGGATGAAGACCATGGTGCCGGGCCCAACCTCCTGCTCTTCGTCGCCCACCTTCATCAACCCGCGACCGCGGACGATAACGTACACTTGCTCATTGTCTGGGTGGGCATGGACGTCCTGCTCGCTGCCAGGAACTCCCTCCACCCAGGTTATCGAGAGATTGCCCGAACCGAACTGCCCCTTCGTCAGCAGAAGGTACGAGACCTGACCACCGCGATGGTTCCGCGGGCTTTCTTCGAGGGTTTGCTTGTACATATGGGCCCCTCCCCTCCAAACCGGCTCTCGTGTTAATGGTAAGCTTGCTGGAAGAGCAGAGGCGGCGCTGCCGGCGGCATCCCTTCGCTACCGCTCAGGACAGGCCCCTTCGCCTCAGCCTGGGGCTGATCGGCCTCCGGCCGAGGCTCCCTCTCACCCCTCCGGCGCATCAGCCAGAGGCTCCGCCGGGGCCGGAGGCTCGGCGCCAGCCACTTCCTGGTCCCTATCCCCGTACCTCTCCATGGCCCGCCGCAGCACCGACTGGTAACGGGAAAACACGTCGATCCACAGGGAGAGGAACGTCTCGCCCGCCTTGGTGAGAGAATACATCCTTCGCGCCGGCCCGGACTCCGACGTGTCCCAGAAAGAAGACACGAGCCCCGCTCGCTCCAGTTGGCGGAGCGTGCGGTAGACGGTCCCCGAATCGAAGGCGGGCAGGCCAGCCTTGGCCAGCTCCTGCACGAGCTGATAGCCGTAGGCATTCCAGTTGCGCAAGAAGGCCAACAGGCTCGACGACAAGAGGTCGCCATGGAGCCGCGGTCGAAACTTGGCCTCAGCCTCGTTCCCTGGTGCAGATTGTTCTTCCATCGTTTCCACCTTTCCTGCCCTAACTCCGTCGCAAATGGGAACAAAATTCTTCGTCCCAGGGCTTGACAGCAACATGCTGCTATATGTATAATGCATCTATCGGCAAGATTTGTCAAGAGGAGGAGGGAATTCAATGACCACCGAATCGACCTCGGAGAGGTTCTTCAACGCCTTGACCGAGACCTACACCGCGATGCTCGACGCCATCAAGACGGGCAACGAACGGGGCTACCGCGTGTCCAGCACCCTGATCGAGGAGGCGCGAAAGGGCCAGCAGGAAGCCATCGAGCTGGGCAAGAAGTGGGCCCAGGCCCCGACCGATGTCCCCGCGCTCTACGGTGCGGTCATCGAATTGGTGACCAAGGCTCAGAGCCGTGCTCTCGAGCTGGCCAGGGAGTGGGTCGACGACCTGGCGGAGTCTCGGCAGGACGCCCGCGAAGTGATCCAGCGCGTGGTCAATGCCAACCGCGGCGCCGCCGAGGCCGCCGTCGAAGTAGCCCGCGGGGCCTTCGGCACGGCCAGTGCAGGGGTGCGACAGGCCACCGGCAGGGTTTCGCCGAAGGGACCAGCAGACATCCAGCCCCCCGAGCAGCCATCGGAGGACGTCTCCGCCTGACCAGGACCCCCATCAGGAGATAGGAATCCCGGCGGGGCGCTGGTCTTGCGCCTGAGGAAGGTCCGGCTGGGGAGATGCCAGAAGGACGGCGATCTTCTCGTACGCTTCTCGGTTAAAGGCCAGGCCGACGTGGCTGGCATGCACCTCGATGTTCAGACGCGCGTCGTCCTCAATACAGCTTCGCCAGTCAACTATGCCATCGCTCTTGGTAAAGATGGCGGCCCGGCCTACAGACGGCGGGATTTCTTCCTTCAGCGAGTCCAGGAAAGCACACGTGCATTTCGCCGTGTAGCAGTCCTCCCTTAGCCTGAAGCGTCGGCGCGGGCGCCCCAGTATGCGCCCACGCACAAAGCGCGCGGCCGAAAGCACCGCCGGGTGCGCGCGGATAGCGCGGAACGGCGAGGCTAGGCTGATTACCTGGGCTACCTGGTCCGGACGCCGAACGGCTGCCCCGCGGGCGAGGATTCCGCCCAGGCTGTGCCCGATCAGATGCACCTTCTGGCCCGTCTCCCGATGGGCCCGGTTCATCGTCCGAAACAGCCGCCTGGTCAGAACCTCGGGGCATTCGGCGTTGTAGCCGATGGCGGAAAAGTACGGGCGGTATCCCAGCCGCCGCAACCAGTAGTGCATCTCAACCAGATAGCGGTCGAAGCCGAGGAAGCCCGGTATTGTGATGACCGGGGCCCCGTCGCTGCGGGGCACCCCTCGCCCCCAGTACACCGGCGAAGCGTGTAGAGCAAGCCACTCCAGGCCGAAGAAGGCCTCCAGCCAAAGAGGGAGCCGCACCGACTCGAACTCTTCCCGAATTCGCCCAGGCTGCAACGTACTCAAACAACCGACCCCCTAGCGCCGCCGCAATCGCCCGGACGACGCCCAGGCATCTACCCTCATTCTCCAACGTGGTATAATCTTTGTCAAAGTATTAGATGCACCAAGTCGGGTCTTTATTACAACCATTCGGGTTGATCCGGCGTATATTTAGTGTTTGAGCGCCAACCGGCCATACCGCATCGCTGTTGGCTCTGGGCGGCGTAAGACCTAGGGGCGAGGGGATATGGTGGAGAGGAAACTGTCCCGTCGGTTCAGCGTCCAGGACGCCGCTTTCCTCTATTTCGAGAAGAGGAACGAGCCCCTGCACATCGGGTCGGTGGCCATCTTCGAAGGCCAGGTCTCCTTAGACCGCTTCGTCGAGCACCTCAGGTCGCGCATGCACCTGATACCCCGCTACCGGCAACGGGTGATGCCCGTCCCCTTCGGTCTGGCCTACCCAAGCTGGGAGTATGACCCCGATTTCGACATCCTGAATCACGTCCGCCGGGTCACTCTCCCTCCGCCCGGAGACGAAGACCAACTGGCGAGGCTGGCCGGCGATCTGTTCGCCAAGCCGCTAGATCGCCGCAAGCCGCTGTGGGAAATCTACTTGATCGAGGGGGTAGAGGGAGGAAACAGCGCCTGGCTGGCTAAGGTCCACCACTGTCTGGTCGACGGAGTCGCTGGCATCGACCTGCTCATGGTCACGCTCGACGTCAGCCCTAATCCAGCGCCGCCTCCGCCCGCAGAGCCGCTGGCGGCGCCGCCTTTGCCTGGTGCAACGACCGTACTGTCCAACGCCGTGCGGGACCTGGCCGGCGACTTCGTACGCAATCTGGGGGAACTACAACTGAACCTGGCCAACCCTCTTGGCTACGTCCAGCGCCTGCGCCATATCCTGGGGGCCCTGGAGGCCACGGCGCCCTTGCTCCAGCGACCCGCTCCTCGGACGCCCTTCAACACCACCCTCACTACCGGGCGGCGGATCGCCTGGAGCGAGATGTCCTTCGCGGAGATCCGGGGCATCCGAAGCTCTCTCGGCGGCACGATCAATGATGTCGTTCTGGCCATCGTGACCGGGGCCCTCGGCCGCTACCTGGCGCTGCACGGCCAGAACACCGACGGCCTTGAGCTGCGACTCATGATTCCGGTGAACGTGCGGCGAGAGGACGAGAGCACGGCGATGGGAAACCGCATCTCGGCGATGTTCGCGGCCCTTCCGGTCGGAATAGCCAACCCGGTGGCGCGGCTGAAAGCGATCCGCGAGAAGGTGGAGGGGCTGAAGCAGATAGGCCAGGCCGCTGGCGTAGGCGCCGTCTTCGATCTGCTCGGTTCGGCGGCGCCGATGACGCTGCGGGCCGTGGCCAACATGGCACGAGTACCCAACGTGCTGTTAAACATGGTCTGCACCAACGTGCCCGGCCCGATGATCCCTCTCTACACTGTCGGGCACCGCCTGCTGGCCCACTATCCGCTGGTGCCAATAGCTTGGGACATGGGCCTCGGCGTGGCGATCACCAGCTACGACCAGAAGCTCTACTTCGGCCTTATGGCCGATGCCAAAGCGGTGCCGGATATCCACAAGCTGAGGGAGGTTCTGGATGAGGCGTTCGTGGAGCTACGGGAAGCCGCCGGCGTGCCTCCCAGCGACCTGCCCACTCTGATCGGCCGTTCCGCCGCGGAGGCCACGCCAGAACCGGCGCCAGAAACGACAGTCGCCACCGAAGCCAGCTAGCGACGGCTCAGGGCAGGCTCCGTATCGCTGAAGCCCGCGATATCGTGCGCCATTATCAGCAGGTCGCGGGTCTTCCCCTCTCGGTCGAGCACAAAGTCGGCGAGCAACGCCTCTGGCCTGAAGCCCAGGTGCTCGAAGGTGGCCCTGGCTCCCTGCTGG
>JAUYDU010000307.1 GCA_030691665.1 Chloroflexota bacterium | reverse complement strand
GCCCGGCGGCGAAGGCAGGGAAGAGGTAGCCTCGGTAGTCGGAGCGGCGGGGGAATGGGGCGAGGCGGACTGTCGCCTGAGTGATCACCCCCAGGATGCCCTCGGAGCCGGCGATCAGTTGGGTGAAGTCCGGGCCGGCTGCGGCGCCGGGGGTGGAGGGGGTGGCGATGGCGCCGCCTGGGAAGAGCATTCGCAAACTCTGTACCCGTTTCTCGATCTTGCCGTAGAGAGTGGACTTCTGGCCGCCGGAGTGGGTGGCGATCCAGCCGCCCAGGGAGGAGTACTCGAAGGACTGGGGGAAGTGGCCGAGGGTGAATCCCTGAGCATTGAGGCGGGCCTCCAGGGCCGGGCCGAGAATTCCGGCCTCCACCGTGGCCGTAGCGGAGATCGGATCTAGCTGAAGGACTCGATCCAGGCGCTGGAGGTCGAGGGTGACCGCCGGCCTGCCAGCGACAGGCTCGACGCCCCCGACGACCGAGGTGCCGCCGCCGAAGGGGATCACCGCGATGCCCCGCTCGGCGGCTGCGTCCAGGATTGCCGCGACTTGCTCCTCGGTCTGGGGATAGGCGACGGCGTCGGTGGGATTGGGGATGTCGCCGCGGCGGATGCGCACCAGGTCGCGGTAGCTCTTGCCCAGGCTGTGAACGGTGCGGTCGGCGGCGTCGGTGGTGAGCGCTTCGTCGCCGGTGGCCTGGCGGAGGGCGGTCAGGGCCGTGGCGTCGAGGCGAGATGGGGGCAGCTCAATCTGGTCGAGGGATTCGATGCGGCGGCCGAGGCCGGTCTCGCCCAGTCGGCTGCGGATGAACGCCCAGAATCGGTTCGGGTCTGGCAGGGGGAAAGTTCGCTGCTCTTCCCCCCAGCCCCACCACTTTGTTGGCATTGAGGAAGCTTGTTCGAGATGCCGGTGCGGCGATCTCGCGAACAGGCTCCCCGATCGCGATCGGGGAGCCCCCTGGCCGTCAGCGCTATTCGCCTGGATTATACCATCTTGACCAGAATGAGTCTTGGGGTTCGCAGGCTGGCCCGGCTCTTAGAGCACTTTCTCCAGGGGGGCGTAGGGCAGGCCGAAGGCATCGGCCACCGGCTGGCAGGTGAGCTTTCCCCTGGCGGCGCTGACGCCTCTGGCCAGGGCGGGGTCGTGGCGGATGGCATCCAGGCCTTCATCTGCCAGGCGCAGGACGTAGGGCAGGGTGGCTGAAGTGAGGGCTTCGGTGGAGGTGTGAGGGACGGCGCCGGGCATGTTCGGCACGCAGTAGTGAACCACCCCTTCGGCAACGAACGTTGGCTCAGCGTGGGTCGTCGGCCGCGATGTCTCGACGGCGCCGCCCTGGTCGATGGAAACGTCGACGATAACCGCGCCGGGGCCCATGGAACGGACCATCTCTCGGGTCACCATCTTGGGCGTGGGCGCGCCTGGAACGAGGACGGCGGTGATGAGGAGGTCGGCACCAAGCAACTCCTCCGCCACGCTGGCCCCCGTGGCCACTCGGGTGGCGATGCGGCCACCGAAGTGCTCCTCGAGGTAGGCCAGGCGCTGCAAGTCACGCGACATAACGGTGGTGCGGGCTTCCAGACCGATGAGGACGCGGCAGGCGGCCGTGGCGACACCGCCGCTGCCCAGGATGACGGCGCGGGCTGGAGCGACGCCAGCGATGCCGCCCACCAGCTTGCCCCGTCCGGGGCCCGGTCGCTTTAGGAGGTGGGCGCCGATCTCGGCCGCCATGCGCCCCGCCACCTGGCTCATGGGAGCGAGGAGGGGCAGCGATCCGTCGGGTTGCTGCACCATCTCGTAGGCAATGGCGATGGCGCCGGAGGCCAGGATTCGCTCGGTGAACTCCCGCAGGGCCGCCAGGTGGAGGTAGGTGAAGAGAATGAGGTCCCTGCGCAGAAGCGGATACTCCGGCGGCAGCAGCTCTTTGACCTTGACCAGGAGGTCACAGCCCTGGGCTACCTCCTGAGGCGTGTTCACTAGCGTGGCCCCCGCGCTGGCGTAGTGGTCGTCGCTGAAGCCGCTGCCGAGGCCGGCGCCTCGCTCCACCAGCACCGTGTGGCCGGCCTGGGTGAGGGCACGCACGCCCAGGGGCGTGAGCCCGACGCGAGATTCCTCGACTTTCGTCTCCTTGATGGTGCCAACCTTCATGAAGGACCTCCCTCAGGATGTGGACATGGACTGGCGCGCGAGGCAGGGGTGGGCAGGCGCCCATGTGCTCAGGGATCGAATATCCACTGAGCGCCGCCCTCTTCCGTGACCAGGACAAGTAGGGCGGAGAACTGCTCCAGGGTGGTCAGGGTGGTCAGCTCCGGGCGGCCGGGCACGAACTGTCGCCAGGTTCCGTCCGGCGCCAGGGCGTAGATGACGGCGATCTGGTCGCTGATACCCAGGGTAGCTGTCTCGACCGCTTTCGTCTGGCCGGTGTAGCAAACCGCGTTCCAGCCGCGGACGAGGTTGGCGCTGGCAGGGGGCGTGCCGGATGGCTGCTGGGCCCAGGTGGTGCCGTTGCCCATCAGCATGAACAGCGATTCGTAGGGGTTGAGGGCGACGATAGTGCTGAGGTCCGGTCTGCCGGCGAACCAGCCGTCGTAAAGCTGATCGGGCCGCAGGCGGTAGAGGGCCAGGACTTTGTCCGATATGCCGGTTAGGGCGCCTTCGACGGGCTGTTGCGGCCCCGTGTAGCAGGCGTCGTTCCAGCCTTGTACCAGAGAGACGGTGCCAGATGGAGGCGGGCCGGGGAACAAGTCCGGCCCGAACCCCGCAAAGATGGCGTCGGTATCGCCTTCGTAGGCATCGGAGGTGATGCCGGC
>JAUYDU010000297.1 GCA_030691665.1 Chloroflexota bacterium | reverse complement strand
AAAACCGCTCGCCCTGAGCCTGTCGAGGGGCGAACGGAGGGCTTTGTTAACAGCCTCGATGATTATAGCAGGTCGCCCCGCCGCATGAACGGCCGCCTACCTTCGTAGGGCGCCCCGACAGGTCGGGGCGCCCCTACGCTTCGCCCCTCAGCACCTTCATCAGCTCGCCCGCCAGGCCCGTCCCTCGCTCGATGCGGCCGGCCAGCTCCGCGTTCTCCTGGCGCAGGCGGGCCAGCTCCCCATCCCCATCGTCGCTGCTCTGCCACCCCGTCCAGGGCATCCCCTCCACCGGCCAGGGATTGGCCGCCACCGCCTGCCACATGGCGTCGGACATGTGCTCGTAGCTCCAGAAGGAGCAGCCACCCTCTAAGCCGCCGCCCTCCTTCCCACCGCGTCGCTGGTAGACGAGGTCGATGAAGGCGATCACGTCGAACGGGTCGGGATACGGCACCCGGCCCTCCGCGTAGAGGCCAGCGACGGGGAAGATGCGCTCAGGGCCAATGCCGAGCGCCCCGTAGTCGTCGTAGGTCATCGCCACCGCCACCCCCATCGGCCAGCGCCCAAAGGCGTTCCAGTACACCTGCGGCAGCGTCCCGTTGCAGTAGCGCTCGAAGGCCATGTAGGGGAAGTCCCGGTGGTAGCGGGCGATGGCGAAGGTGGAGTAGTAGAGGGGGTAGTCTGGCCCTACTGCCTCGCGGATGCGCTGGCAGACGGCCTCGGCCACATCGGCCTTGCCCTCGAACTCCGCCTCCACGTCCAGCACGTAGGCGTCGGCCTCGCCGTACTGGATGGTCTCGATGGCCCTGTCGGCCTCGCCCTGCCAGTCTCCCGAGCCTGTCGCAGGGCCGTACAGGTAGCCCCAGCCAGCTACCCTCAGCCCATGCGACTTGAGGGCGCGACCTATCTCCCGCCACGGCTGGCCCTGGTCGAACCAGTTCGGCCCGTCGTGCGCCTTGACGATCGCCCCGGCGCAGCCAGCCGCCTTCAGGCGTTCGGCTATAGCATCAGGGTTGCCGCCATCGCACCGCTGCCAGTTCCAGATCCAGACATGCTTGCCGCTGAGCATGCTTGCCATGATGAGGCCCAGTTTGCCAGTTGGGGCCCGCCATTTCCAAGGGGAATCTGGCATCGGGCAGGCACTTCAAGCCCGTTAGGAAGAGCATGAGCAGATAGGCCGTCTCCCGCGGCATCCGTTTATTCAGCAGGCCGAGTGGGCCAACAAGCAGACCGCCATCACCCGCGCCTGCATCGCGCCCTAGGGAGCAGCGCTACTTTATCGCCAGCGCGTTCGGCGGCGAGCCCACGCCCCCGCGCAGGTGCAGCGGCGCCGAGGTCAGCATGAACTCGTAGACGCCGTCCCCGGCGCAGTCGGCCGCCAGCTCCTCCAGGTACCACATCTCGCCGATGGGCATGCCGAACAGGGGCAGCAGATAGAAGTGGAGGAAGCCGCCGCCGGCCGTGGGCGGCCAGACATCCACCGAGGGGTTGTCGGCGGCTACCGCCGCTATGTGCAGATTCCACAGGTATTCAGCCATCTCGTCGCAGGGCCCGATGCCCGGCGTTCGCCAGCCGCCCGCCAGAGCCTCGCCTGCCAGCCGTTGCCGCTCCTCCGGGCTGGCCTCCTGCAAATACCACCCCAGCCAGCCGGTGCGAATCAGAAGGATATCGCCCGGGCGTATCTCGACCTTCTGAGCGTCGGCAGTGGCCGCCAGCATCTCCCTGCGGATGATGAAGGAGCTGCGAGGGTCGATGGGGGTGCCCCGCTCGCTCAGGTGCTTCGCCACGTCCAGAAGGACGCCCCGACCGACGATGCCCCGCTTGGCCCAGTTCTCGATGCCCAGCTTGGAGCCTTCCTCCAGGCTTACCTCCTCGTCCTTCACCCCGTTGTAGAAGCCGTAAACCGGGTGGCGGATGTGCCGCAGGCTGTCCCACTGGCTGGAGGCCTGGAGATAGAAGCTGTCCAGGTAGTCGTCGCGCACCACGCCTCCGCCCCCTACCAGCAGCGTATGCTGGGGCGTCTTGCGGTCGAACAGGGCGGGGTTCGGGACATCCAGGGGCAGGTTCAGGCTGAACACCTTGCCCTTGCGCACCAGGGTGGCTGCTTCCTTCACCTTCTCGGCAACGAGGAGGTTGATGGTGCCCACCTGGTCGTCCTCGCCGAACAGGCCCCAGGCCGAGTTGGCCGGCGCCCCCGCCTTCACCGGCAGCTCAGCATACGACGGCAGCTTGCTCAGGTCGATGGGGTTCATGGGCTCGCTCCCCTATCCGTTGTGAGATAGGCTAAACTTTAGCGTTACGATCTCATTCGGCTTGGCCGACAGCCGCACCCAGCCGTCCTCGACGTCGGCCGCGCCCAGAGGCTCCTCGTTCAGGTCGACCACCTCCACCCCGACGTGTCGGGGCTCTTCCAGGCGTACCTCGCCCCACACCGGCTGGGGGGTGACGTTGTACAGCCGAACGATGATGCCCCGCCCGTCCTCGGCTGCCTTGACGGCGGACAGGACGAGGGCGCTGGGCCGGACGGACAGGAGGCTGGCCTCCGCCGCAACCCGCTTCTTCCCCGCGCTGGTGGTCACCGCCCGCAGGGGATGGGCGAAGCGATGGGCCTGGACGAAGGCCGATTCCCAGCCGCCGCTGTGGGGAACGAGCGAGTAGTGGAAGACGTGCTTGCCCGCGCACTGAGCGCCGGGCGCCGGGATGAGCGGCCCCGCCTGCGCTCGCCGGGTCGCCATGATCGGCCGCGACAGGAAGCCCACGCAGCGCAGGAGCGTCAGGGCGATGGTGGCCCCGTTGGGGCCGTCGATGACCTCGTACTCCGGCAGGCCGCGGTTGGCCAGCAGCAGGCCGCGCTGGCCGTCGTTCACGTCCACGAACGTCTTCTGAGGGTACGTCCCCTGGGGCTCCTCCATCCAGGTGCCGTCGGCTTCGGGCAGGGCCACCGGCCGGGCCACCACCCCGAAGTGCTGCTCAGCGTGGGAGAACTGGGCTCGCAGGCCGGTGGGGAAGTGCACCCGCAGGCGGTGGTCCTCCACCTGATTGTCCACCTCCGTCTCGAAGTCCACCCGCGGCACGCCAGCATAGATGCTGACGTGGCTGACGATGCGATAAGGCTGGCGCTGCCGCGTGCGCCCTTGGCCGTTGGCGGCTAGCCTCCTGGGCAGACTGTAGTCGAGGGCGATCTCCAGGCTCCAGCGGGCCGGGCCATCCTCCACCAGGCGGATTCGCGGCGGCCGTCCCGGCGCGTCCATCAGCTCGTCCCGGGCGGGAGGGCAGTAGTTGTACTCGTCGCCGCAGTCGCCCCCGTCCACGAATCGATTGAGGCCGCTCAGGGTCGTCCCCGCGGCCTTGTCGGTGAGAGTGATGGTGCCGTCCCCCCCGTCCGCCTCGACCCGAAAGAATTCGTTCTCCATCGCTTGAGCGGCGGCGGCAGGCCGGCGGCGGGTTGGCTGGACCTGTCCTGAGCCCGTCGAAGGGGCGTAGCCGACGCGAAAGGCCTTGTAGCCGTAGGCGGGGACATCGGGGGCGACAAAGGCCACCTCCAGCCGCTCCTCCGTATCGCGCGGAAACAGCAGGCCGCGGCGCAGGGGTTGCAGGGGCAGCGGGCTGCCGCCGGCCTCGTCCTCCAGCCACAGCGGCTCGCGCCCGTCCCGCAGGGGGAGACGGGCCGTGCCCAGGTCGGTGCGGGGCCCGTCCAGAGGGTTGAACACCACCACATGCGTCCCCTCGTCGGGCGCGGCCGACTCGGCCAGGTAGCGCAGGGCGTCGCGGGCCACGGCCTCCCCCACATCCCGGCAGCGGTCGAAGCGAACCGCCATCTCCTCGTGCACCTGGTCGATGCTGCACCCGCAGATGGAGTCGTGGGGGTGGTTCTGCAATAGGAGCTTCCAGGCCAGGCCCAGCAGGCCGGCGTCGGAGGCGCTCCTGTCGGGGGAATCGCCGTTGCGCTGACGGATAAGGTTGGCCCAGGCCGAGAAGGGCTCGGCCCAGCGCAGAAGAAGGTCCTCGCACTCCTGATTGCGCTGCTTGATCCACATCCGGGTGGAGGAGACGCTGGGCAGCACCCACGCCCGCTGGCCCGAGCGGAACTCCCCCTCCACGCGGGGCCAGGAGCCTCCGCCTGAGGCGGAGCCCATCTCCTGCCGCACCGCCTCGATGTACATGGGAAGGGTGGCGTGCATCAGCTCGGCGTCGTCCAGGTTCTCGTTGGCCAGGGCGATGACGGCTGGAAGCTCGGGCTGGGCCTCGACGTGGTCGTCACCGTTGGGCAGGAGCAGGTAGCGGGTGCTCGCCCAGGGTTCCACGATCTGGCGGATGTTGTGCAGGCGGTTCAGCAGGGCCTCGCGCTCCAGGGGCAGGCGCTGGCCGATGCCATATCCCTGCGGCAGGTGGATGGCCAGCACCTCCGAGCCGTCGGCGGTTCGCCAGAAGAACTCGGACGTGGGGACAGACCTGTCCACGCCCCGCCAGATGACGGCGGCGGCGATGCCGAACCCAGCCAGAATCGCCGGCATGTGGGCGATGTGGCCGAACATGTCCGGCAGGTAGCCCACCATCATCGGCGGCCCGAACTGGCGGGCCACGGCGATGCCCCGCTGGAGGTTGCGGACGAGCGATTCGCCCCCCACCAGGAACTCGTCCGGCAGGGCATACCAGGGGCCCACCAGCAGGCGGCCCGCCTGTACCTGGCGAGCGATCTCCTCCCGTCGATCGGGGCGTATCTCCAGGTAGTCCTCCAGGATGATGCTCTGGCCGTCGAGCATGAAGTGCTTGTAGTCGGGGTTCGTCTCCAGGATGTGGAGGAGCTTGTCCATCATGGCCACCAGGCGGCTGCGGAAGGTCTCGAAGGGCAGGTACCACTCGCGGTCCCAGTGGGTGTGGGACACCACCATGATCGGCCGCTTCTCGCTATCCGTCACAGGTCATCCCTTTGATCTGACAACAGCCCTCTCCAGGCAGACCTAAAGGTCTGCAGCTACGAAACAGAGAGCAGGCAGGCTCGTAGCTGGAGGGCTTATGGTCTTTGACAGAATAAGCCGACATGATAACGACTTCGTAGGCGAGGGTCTTATGGTCATGAACAGAATGATTCGACACGGCAAGGGCCGGTCTGTCACCCTGAGTCCTTCCTTGGAAGGACGAAGGGTCTGGCGGTGGGGCGAAAGGACCCGTGTGCGTAAGTGGCACCCCACCCCAGATTCTTCGCTGCCCGGACGGGCCCGTCCGGGCGCTCAGAATGACAAACTGTC
>JAUYDU010000269.1 GCA_030691665.1 Chloroflexota bacterium | reverse complement strand
GCGATACGCTTGCGCGTCTCCTCGGCGCTGGCGGCGAGTTCGACGTGGTTGTCCAGGCTCTTGCTCATCTTCTGCTGGCCGTCCAGGCCCACGATGAGCGGCGCCTCGGTCAGCTTGGCCTTCGGCTCAGGAAACGTCGGGCCAAACATGTTGTTGAAGCGCCGCACTATCTCCCGCGCCAGCTCGATGTGTGGCACCTGGTCCTCGCCCACCGGCACGGTGTCCGCCTTGTAGAGGATGATGTCGGCGGTCTGGAGCACGGGGTAGCCGACGAGGCCGTAGCTCACGGACTCCTCGGTCTCCTTCATCTGGCGCACCTTCTCCTTGAAGGTGGGCACGCGCATGAGCCAGCCCAGGGGCGTGACCATGCTCAAGAGCGTGTGGAGCGTCATCACCTCCGGCACGTGGGACTGGACGAAGATGATGCTGCGCTGCGGGTCGAGGCCCGCCGCCAGCCAGTCGAGAATCATCTCGCGGACGTTGGGTCGTATCTCGCGCACGTCTTCGGGCGAGGTGATGGTGGTGAGGGCGTGGACGTCCACGGCGCAATAGACGCACTCGTAGTCGTCCTGGAGGGCCACCCAATTCTGTAGCGCGCCCAGGTAGTTGCCGATGTGCAGGCGCCCGGTGGGGCGCATTCCTGAGAATATGCGGCCTTTCATGGCGGCCAGTCTAGCACAACGAAATGCGACGGGCAAGCTACATGCGTTTGAATGCGGACATGTCCAAGAGGGCCAGCGTCAGCGGCCTAAGGCAGTCTCTAGCCACCGCACCACCTCATCCAGCGGCTTCCGTGGCTCGGAGAAGCCGCTCCGCACAGTTCCATCCTCTTGAATCCAGAACACCCCCAAATGAGGCCACTGAACAGGAGTTGGTACTGCTCTCAGGCAAGGTCGAAACTCCTCTTGCTCAAGCAACTCCCTCTACGGTAGAAGCGTAAAGCAGGCCTTCGGGCCGCCATGTCCCACCACGCCATCGCGGGCTGTCCTCCAGTACGTGGTCACACAGTAGTCGCCCGGCGGCGCCACGTTGCCCTTGCTATCCAACTGCGGCCAGACGACATCCATCGTCAGGGCGTCATGGGGCGCGATGGTCTGGCTCTGGCTTCCGGCCTGCGATTGCCACCACGGTCCGCCTCTGGCCTGGTTGCGCACCTCGATGGCGGGCGGCAGGTTGTAGAGCGGCATTGGCCAGTCAATCAGGTTCTCAACCGCGACGACAAACCTCACCACCTCGCCGGAGTGGTACGTCTCCTTCTCTGACGCCACCGTCATTTTGACAGGGTAGTCAAAGGAGTAATAGCCAGGTAGCGCAGGGACACTCGGAGCCGAGCTGGTGGCGTTCATGGCGGACTTCACCGCGACCCTAAGAGGTTCCAGGTCTCCAGCCACGAAGGCGCCACCAAAGCGGCCCGGCTCGGTCCCACAGAGCACCACGTCCGGCTGTCCGCCCTCGCGGCTCCACCAGAAGGCGACGTACCGCGCCTCGCCAAGGAGTTTGCCATCGGCTGAGCGCAGCTCCTGCGGCTGAGCGTAGGCGAACTCCAGCGCCGTGCCCGGCTTGTATCCCAGGACGTTGTACGCCCAGCCGTCCAGGCTACCCACATCAGCGAGGCCTCCCACCGAGCGCATCGCGTCGCCAGCAGGCCCCTCTAGGGATTCGCCAGGGGCTGGCCAGTCCGCCGAGGCCGACCAGCCTCTCCCGTCGTTCCCGTGGTAGCTCACCGCCGCAGGGATGGAGTCCGCGCCTTGCGCCAGGCGTCCCTGTAGCAGCGCCAGCAGGGCCGACGCTTTCACGGCCGGCCTCGCGGGCCCTGGGGGAGGTCCGCCGGTGGGGGCAGGCCCGGTGCCGTACCACGGCCAGAGGCCCGACATGCCCAGAAACTCTCCGTCACGGTTTACCACCACGCTCCCTTCGACGCCCATGTGCCCTATGGGCAGAAGAGTGAAGAACGGCGTGTCCGGGGACGTGTACGAGCGGGCCAGGCCAGCATACCCCGCATGAACGAGGTTAATCGTGTTGGGATCGCGGCCCAGCAACACCACTGGCTCGCCATTGGACTCGGTAGCGCCCGCTTTTAGCGTGGCGAATGGCAGGCCGGAAGCGCCCGTCTTGAGAAGAGTGGCGCCTGTGATAGGGTCAGCCCTTTCGATAGTGCCGTCGAAGCTTCCCCGGCCTGGCGTCTGGACTTCAATGCGCCCTATGGGCTCCGAGTAGTCCAGCACCGTGAGCACCAGCCCATCCGGGCTCACGACGAGGCCATCGGACCGAGATGCATAAATTCCGTAATTGGCTGGACGTTCGTAGTTCATCGGACGGTGGACTGCCACCGAGACCAGCACATCGGCCAGCGGCTGTGCCTGCGAGGGCACCTGCGGGGCAGGCAACGGCGGGATGACCATGGGTGGCGGATAGTCGGTCTCAGCCAGACGGTCAGATGGGGGAGGTGGCGTGGGCGTGGGTGTGGGAAGAGGAGGCGTAGGAGTGGGCACGGGGGGCCCGCTGGGAGCGCACGCGTTGACAGAAGCGCGTGTGGGCGTTGAGAGCGAGTTCGTATCCGTGGGCGCCGGGGTTGTGACTGGCGCGCAGGCAGCTAGGGCCGCTAACACCACCGCGACGGTTGTTGCAATACAAAGAGTCTTTCGTCCGAGAGACTTCTCCATATCTTGCCTTCCTCGGTGAATCAACGGGCTGGGCTCGTCCACCGGCACCCATCGTTGGGCATCAGAGGCGAGCCGACTGGAACCCTAGCCCTCCAGAAAGAGCGGGCCCGCTTTAACAGTAAGGACGAAGGAAACGCCTGGAAAGTTCCGACCGGTGGTCACATCCTCTCGGGCGCGCTCATCCCCATGAGGCCCAGCGTCCGGGAGAGGACCACCTGCGTGGCCTCCACCAGCTTGAGCCGCGCCAGCATCAGGGGCCGCTCCGAGGCCTTGCTTGATATGACGCGACAGCGCTCGTAGAACCAGTGGAAGGCGGTGGCGAGTTCCAGGGCGTAGTGGGGCAGGTGATGCGGCTCCAGGTTCCGCGCCATCACCTCCACAAGTTCCGGCAACTGCGCCATCTTCCGTATCAGCGCCACCTCGTTGGGGTCTGTGAGGAGCGAGACATCGCCCGCGCTCCAGTCAATCCCTTGCTCGCGGGCGTGGCGCAGGATGGATGCGATGCGGGCGTGGGCGTACTGCACGTAATAGACCGGGTTCTCCGCCGATTCCTTCTTGGCCAGCTCCAGGTCGAAGTCCATCTGGCTCTCCGGCGTGCGGGAGAGGTAGAAGTAGCGGCAGGCGTCGGGGCCAACCGCGTCCACCAGCTCGCGGAGGGTGATGTTGTCGCCGGTGCGCTTGGAGGCGCGCACAACCTCCTCGCCGCGCTTCAGGGTGACGAGCTGCGATATGATGATGGTGAGGCGCGAGGGGTCTATGCCCAGCGCGCTCACGGCGGCCTTCATTCGAGGCACGTGGCCCTGGTGGTCGGCGCCCCAGATGTTGATGCCCTTGACG
>JAUYDU010000241.1 GCA_030691665.1 Chloroflexota bacterium | reverse complement strand
GCCGTCGGCGACGATGAACCTCTTCACACCCAGGCCCATGAGGAAGTCCATGGTGGCGACGACGGCGTCCAGATGGGTCGTGGACAGCTCCCCTTTGGGCGCCTTCGCCGTGACCAGATTGGGCTTGATGAGCACAGGCCGGTCCGGGGGCCTGATGTCGCCGCGTATCAGGTTGAGAGCCTTTGTCACCGACTCGTAGCGGTTCGTGCCCTTGACCAGCGCGACGTTGACCACGCGTCACCTCCACAGCCGAACAATGTCGCCTATTGTCCTACACGGCGGGACGGGTGTAAACACGCATGCCACGTTACCACCGTTTGACAAGCGAGGAAGGCGCCGACCTCAAGGTCGGCGCCAGCAACCTCCATCAGACTTCGGCTCCTTGCTGCCACGACGCTGGCGGGGCCAGGTCAGAGACCTCCAACGGGAATGGCCTTCCCCTCACGAGGCGCGGGGTGTGGCTAGTTGACAGCGCTAGCATCTATTAGTATTATAGAAGCCTGGAGGGAGGTGGCTGGCTATGGCTCCACTGGCGCAGATCAACATCAGGACGACCACCGAGAACCTCGCGGACTTCCACAGGTTCTGTGCGCGACAGGGCCTGACCGCCTACGGCATGCTCCGGCTGGTGGTGGACTCCTGGGCGGCGGCTGAAAGACTCATCCGCGCCCTGGAGGAGAAGCGTATGGGGCAGGCCGAGGCGTTGGCGGACCTGGGGGCTCTGGTGGAGAAGGTGAGAGTCGTGACCAAGGCCAACGGTGTCTTCACCGAGGCGGTGGCAAGGGCTGCCAAACACTATGGGATAGAGCTGAGCGTGGCGGCTGGAGGCGGCGAGACACCCTCCTCGTGAACAGAGCATCGGGTCCGTGGCGACAGTAGACTTGCGGGAAGGGAGGACGGTGGTGAGCGAAGAAACGATTGTCCGTTGGGTGAACAGTGGATACCCTCACCTCAGGCGGGCGCTGGGGTTCGAGCCCTGGTTCTTTCCGGAGGGCCAGATGGGAACTCTTGCCGAGAAGCTGGGCGATGGCGGAGTCGTGAGTCTGGCTGGCTCGGTGCTACCCGCAGGCGAGACCATCGCTGCGCTGCGTAGGGCGCCTGACCCGGCTGGAATCCACGCCCACGTGTGGGAGCAGGGCATCGGCTCGTGGGCGCCCATAGGCGACGCCGGCCCGGCCATTGAAGCCCTGATGGCGGCGGGAGGGTGGGCTCTGTGTTGAGCCGGAGGCGGTCTGCCGCCACCTGGCGGCGCTGTTCTTCGCTCCCCTGGCGCCCGGCGGCCAACGGCTTGCCGTGAACCTGGCGGCTGCGCTGGATTGTCGCACTGCAGCCCCCGGAGCGCTGATAGAGGCCTACGCCCAAGCTCTTGAGTGGCAAGACACTGAACTTGTGCGGCGGGTGGACGACTGCATTGTTGGAGACCAGGTCTGGCGCAGGTGGGCGCAAGAGTTGGTGGAGCGAGGCAAGGGGTTCCCCTTCACCCCCAGAGTCATCGCCGTGACTCCGCCCGCCTCGGGCCTGATAATAAACGGGCTGGCAGCGATGATGCGGGAGGGAGAGGTCCATGAGACTCGAAGAGATACTCGAACAGACTAAGGCGGCCAAGAGCAAGCCGGGTGAGGAGGAGCTGCGCCAACTTCCCTACCGGAAGGCGTTCATCTACGGGCGGGTCTCCTCCGCCAACCAGGTAGTGGAGAGCCGCGAGTCCATACGGGAGCTGGCCCGGCTGCTGGAGCTGGCCATCCAGGACGGCTACCGGACCGGGCTCCGACCCGACGAGGTGCGGGTGTGGCTCCAGGCCATCCAGGACGGCACGGCCGGCGCCAGGGTGATGGAGGACGGCGAGGTGGCCATCGACTGCCGGGACCTGGGGCTGTCCGGCTCCCTGCGCGAGGACAAGCGGCCCGGGCTGGCCCGCCTGTGGGAGTTGGTCGAGGCCGGGGAGGTGGGAGCGGTCTACCTCACGGAGGGGATGAGCAGGCTTTCGCGGGACGTGGAGCGGGTGCTGGGGTACCAGCTCCTGGCGCTCCTGAAGCGGCAGAGCTGCCGGGTAAGGACGCCGGAGGGAGTGGTCAACCCGGCCATCCCCAGAGACTGGGCGACGCTGGCGGATGACGTGGAGGACTCAGCCGAAGAGATGAAGAAGATGGGCGTCCGGCTGAGGAGGCGGCTGGAGTCCAAGGCCGCTGCGGGCAAACACGTGGGCAACCCGGTCACCCCGGGCTACTACCTGCCAGTCGTGGACCGGAAGCGTGACGGCTCCTTCGTCTTCGGTAAGTGGGAGACCTACCCGCCCCATCAGGAGGTGGTGGTCACGGTCCTGGAGGAGTTCATCCGGCACAGGAGCGCAGTGAAGGCCGTCCTCGCTCTTGCGAGGGCCCACGTGACCTTTCCACCCTTCCCCGCCGAGTTGAGCTACATGGAGACCAGGACAGCCCTCAAGACGAGCCGGCGTACCGCCGAAAGGGGCTACCTGATAAGTCCAGACATTGTGAGTCACCTGGCAACGGAACTGAAGCTCATCGGCGTCTGGGACTGGGGCGACAACCTCATAATGGACAACCACCCCGCCGTGGTTTCGCAGGAAGTCTTCCTCCAGGCATATGCGATAGCCACTTCGAGCAAGCCCAAGGGGAGGGCGACCAATCACGAGCCCGGGGAGTGGGCCGGCCTCCTCTGGTGCCACAACCACGAGGCGCCACGGAGGATCGTCAGCCAGAACGCCGCTGGCCGGTGGACGTGCGGCCCGGCCTACGCCCATGGCGAAGAGCACCGCTGTTTGGACGTGATACGGCGGGTGATAAGCACGCCCCTCTCGCGGGAGTTCCTGCGCTGCCTGGACCTCACGCCCCACGCCGAGGCGGTGCTGCAGCGGCTGCAGCAGGAGGCGGAGAAGGGTTCCATGGAAGAAACCTGGCGACGGCGGGAAGAGGCGAAGCTCCTGTCCCGGCTCGCCAACCTGGAGGAGTACCTGGGCTCCTCGGACCCCGAGTTGGAGGAGGCCTACCGTCGGCAGATACGGAAGGCGCAGACGGAGTTGGAGGCGATCAGGTCCAGGCCGGCGCCCTCACCTGTGACCGCCGCTGACATCGAACGGGTGCGCCGGTTCCTCGGCGGCCTGGGGACGGACTGGGAAAAGTATCCGTCCAGCCTTCGGAACCTGCTGCTCCACCAGATTGTCGATAGGGTGGAGTTCCGCCACCGCCCGGGGCTTATTGAGGCCACGGTGGTGTGGAAGGTGGGCTTTTGGCAGGTGATAGAGATCAGTTGGGCTGGTGGTAGGAACTCCCTGGAGCGCAGGTGGCGGCCCGATGAAGTGGGCCTGCTGCGCATGCTGTACCCATCCTCGCTGCGGGAGGTGGTGACGGCGGCCCTTCCGAGACGGAGTTGGGCATCCATAGTGCTGAAGGCGACGAAACTCCGGATCAAGCGGGAGCGCGGGCAACGCCACTCTTCACCTTGGAGGGAATGGATGGACGCGGAGGATGACCAGTTGAGAGAGCTCTACCGCTCCGGGGCGCCGTGCTCGGAGATGGCGGCCCAGTTCGAACGGACTCGCAGTGCCGTGGCCCACCGGGCGGAGCAACTGCGACTCGTCTGGCCAGTGGAACTCCGCCACAGGAAGGGCGAACCGGTCTGGCAGGTCAGGAACATCAACGTTCTTCAGACGGCGCCTCGACGCGGTCCACGTACACCTTGATGGTGCCGGTGCGGGGCGACTGGAAGCCATCCACCAGGCCCTGCCACTTCTCCAGGTTGTACTTGACGATTTCGGCAGTCAGCTCCGTGCCGCTCTGGAACTTGACGCCCTGCCTCATCTTGAAGGTGTGCACCTTGGCGTCAGGGCTTATCTCCCAGCTCTCGCAGAGCTCGCACTCAATCACGTTGGTGTGGTAACGGTACCAGATAAGGTTGTTGGCGGTCAGCGCAATGGTGTACAGGTCATCGAGCGAGGAGGTGCGACCCGGGTCCCAGGTGTTGGGGTC
>JAUYDU010000165.1 GCA_030691665.1 Chloroflexota bacterium | reverse complement strand
CACCTGGCCATGACTCTAAAGGAGGTACGCTATGATGCTCACCGACCCTCTTCCCCGCCTGCTTCAGGACTTCTTTCGGGTCCATCTGGTGGCGCGTCGCAATCTCAGCCAACACACCGTGCGGGCCTACCGGGATACCCTGGTGCTGCTCCTGCGCTTCGCCGCATCCCGCACAGGCCGGGACGTGGTTGCTCTCGAACTCACCTCCCTGGATCCGCCCATCGTGTTCGCCTTCCTCGAAGACCTGGAGGCCACCCGCGGCAATGGGATTCGAACACGCAATGCCCGGCTCGCCGCCATCCATAGCTTCTTCCGCTACGTCGCTGCCGAGGAACCAGCAGCCGCCGCTCTTTGCCAGGCCATCCTGGGCATCCCCGTCAAGCGTGGGACACGGCCCAGTATCACGTGCCTGGCCCGGGAGGAGATCCGTTACCTCCTGGACACTCCCGATTGCTCCCGGCCCGAGGGACGCCGGGACGCCGCCCTCCTCTGGTTCCTCTACAACACCGGAGCCAGAGCCCAGGAGGTGGTCGACACCCGCCTGTCCGCGGTGCGCCTTGATCACCCCGCCGAGGTGCGGCTGCGTGGCAAGGGCCGCAAGGAGCGTCTCTGCCCCCTGTGGGCCGAGACCGTCCAACGCTTGCGCCACATGCTTCGGGACCGAAAAGCTGACCAGAACGCGGACCAACCCCTCTTTCTCAATGCTGCAGGGCGGCCTCTTACCCGCTTCGGCCTGCGCTTCATCGTGCGGAGATGCGTCACTTCTGCGGCCGCATCCCACCCGGAGCTCGCCCGCAAGGCCATCAGCCCCCACACCTTCCGGCACACCACGGCTCTCCATCTGCTGCAGAGTGGTACCGAGCTCAACGCAGTGAGCGCCTAGCTCGGTCATGCCAGCATCGAAACCACCCACGGATACGTGGAGATCGACATGGACATGAAACGAGCCGCCCTGGCCGCCACCACTCCGTAAGCGGACGGCATCAACCAACCACGCTGGCGGCAGCCTGACATCCTGGCATGGTTGGAGACCCTATGATGTTATGTGAAGTGGCACGCTCTTGTTCTCGCTCTCCACCAACGTAGAGGAGAATCCCACTGCACATAAATAAGCACTGCACACAACCCGAGGAATACATCCCCGCCCTCTACCATTTGGGCCAAGAGCGCCAAGAGCCTATGACCCAACTGGTGGCCCGGGCCATCGCCGAGTTCCTGGACCGGGAGCAGGCCCCTGACGATCCGAAGGAGGCCGGACCTGAAGGCCGGTAGCCAAACCATCTTATTGAAGGCGTACTCCCGCTGCCGGGGCGACCTTATCTACGATCCCTGGGAGAGGCAGAGGCTCTGTCTCCAATGCGGCCACCGCCTATCCAGGGAGCAGGAGCGGGAACTCTTGGGGGTGGTCCGCAACGAACGGCCGCATGGCGGCAAGAAGATTGCGGCTCCGACCCCAAGCCGTAACCGGCCGCAAGTTGGCGTCACACCACTCGCTTAGAGAGACGCTTCCGGTGTGGTGGGGTATAATAGTCTAGTGAGGAGAATTGCCATGAAGCCTAAAGAGCAAAGGATGACGGACATAGAGTCCCAGTACCCTGACCAGTGGGTGCTTGCTGAGGTTACCAGGACCGACAGGTCCGGTCGCGCCAGCCACGGCATAGTGCTGGGCCACGGAGGGGACTCCAACCAAGATGATCTGGTCAGGCAGGAGATAGCCTTTGGCAAAGCCCATCCCCAGGCCCAGACCTTCCTGTTCTGGACTGGCAGGCTCATCCCCGAGGGGCTTGGGGTAATCCTGTGATGGTAGGGCAGTGGAAGGCGAGCCACATATCTGTATCCAGGGAGTTTGGCGGCGTCTTCGTGGTACAAGTCGTCCTCAACGGGCTCAGGCGAGCTCGCCTTATGGCCGACACCGGCGCAGCCTGGACATCCCTTACACGTAGCTCCCTGGAAAAGCTCGGGGTAGACGTAGCTAGGCCCACTGGTTTGAGACAGGTGGCGGTTGCCGATTCCGCTACCAGCATTAGCCTTCCGGTGTTCAGGCTGGATTCGATACAGGTGGGGCCCGTCAAGGTGTCAGACCTAGAGGTAATAATGCTTCGATTGCCCCCTCAACTAAGGCTTGACGGGCTACTGGGAATCAATTTCCTGGAGCGCTTCAGGACCACCTTCGATTTTCATAGCCAGGCCTTGGTGTTGAGGCGGCCAGCCGCATAGCCCGGTCAGTTCAAAGCTGAGTAAGCGGGAGACCTTGTATCAAGAGGTCTCCCGCTTAGTTTAGATCCCCGCCTTGACCGGCGCTGTAACCATCAGAAAGGAGATTCCCTGTGGAAAGTCCCGCAATCAAGCGCGTCCAACAGTCAGTCGCATGGCTGCTTCAAGCCAACTTACCGACCTCGAAAAAGCCCGGCTCTTCCTGCGGGCCCTGAACTCCTACACCATGGCGGAGGCAGCCCTCCGCCACCGTGAGAAACTCAAAGCCCCCTTTCGCTCCCTTGTGGACCGCCTCCGCTCCAACTGGGAGAGGACTGAAACCCAGGCCCGGAACGTCCCCGCTGAAGAAGCCGTATCCATACTTCGTGACTTCCTGGAAAGCCTGGATGAACGGATGGCCCAGGGGCAGAGGGACATCCAGGAGCGTTTCGCCCGTGGAGAAAGGGTAGGCTCCCTCTTCCTGGCCTGGGGACTCTTCTACCTGTTCAAGACCAAAGCCCTTGACCTTGTAGAAGAGCTAAGCGCACCAGAAGCGGTACATGTCCCAGTGGGGGTAAAAAAGGAAGAGCCTTCACCGCTGAGCCAAAGCTCCCCGGACGTAGCCGCCCTCCGGGACTTCCAGATGGCTCTGGGTCTCGGACCGTAACTTCAGCCACCGCCAAGAATGATGCTGGA
>JAUYDU010000542.1 GCA_030691665.1 Chloroflexota bacterium | reverse complement strand
GCCAGTCGAACGTCGCGCAAGGCGGCCAGGCCATCCACGAAGGGAGGGACGAGGTCGGCGAGAGGCTTGCGCAGGCGGCGAGGCAGCCAGCGGGCCCAGGCGGCGTCGTCGAGGTTGGCCGGCAGCTTGATGCGAGCTACCAGCGCCGTGGCCAGAACTCCCAGGGCAACCACGGCGGCCAGGCTCCAGAGGACACTGGCGCGCAGAGCCGGCACGTCCTGGAGCATCAGACCGACGGCCAGGAGGACGACGAAGGTGACCCCGTCCAGTAGCGTTTCCACGACGATGACAGTGGCCGTGAGCTCTGCCCGCGGGATGTTGTACCTGCGCGCCGGGACCTGAATCCGCACCAGGTCGCCAGCGCGCAGGGGCATCAGGTTGTTGATCATGTTGGAGATGAGGAAGGTGCCGAAGAGGCCGGACAGGGGTAGGCCTGTGACATGGCCGAGGAAGATGCGCCAGCGGATGGTGTGCACCAGCTTGGAGAGGGTGAAGACGAGGAGGGCGGCGGCGATCCAGGCGTAGTTGACGTCGGTGAGCGTGCGCAGGGCCTCGCCGAGATTGACGCGCCAGGCGAGCAGCCCCACAAATAGGAGGACCAGCGCCAGTCGGAACCAGAAGCGGCTTCTGCGGGTCACCTGCATCCCGGTCCTTATCGGCTATTCTCGGCTGAACCCTGCCCAGCAACGGCGGTGTGGCGAGCGCCAGGAGAAGATGCCCTGCCCGCCGTGATTGTATCGCCCCGAAGGTCGGGGTGGCAATTTGGGCTGGCGCGACGGGTAGCGTTCCGCTTGTTCATGATGTAGGGCAGGGCCCCCGCCCTGCCCATTGCCGCGAACTGGTCGGGGCTGGGGCCCCGACCTACGAAATAGGTCATGAATCGGCGAGACGCTACCGGCGCGACGGTAGGGCTTGACCAGCGTTGTAGTATACTGAAATTGCAGGGGGGTGGTCTGCCATGCCCGTCGTGACTGTGTCTGGAATGTGGGGCAGCGGTGCCCGTGACGTGGGGCAGTTGGTGGCGGAGATCCTGGGCATCGACTATGTGGATCAGGAGATCATGGTGGATGCCGCCCGCCGCCTGGGCGTCAGCGCTGAGTCGCTGGCCGGGCGGGACGAGCGCTGCCTGGGCTTCCGCGAGCGGCTGGCGAAGATGCTGAGCAACTTCCTGGAGCGCTCGGCAGTGGCTGGCGCCGGCGACCCCTTGATGGGCAGCGGTGGCCTGGAGGTGCTTCTGGCTCGCTCCTACGCCGACCTGGGGGCGGAGGCGCGCACGGCCGCTCAGGAGCTGGACGACGTCCTCTACGTGAAGACGGTGAGCGTGATCATCGACGAGCTGAGCCAGAAGGGCAACATCGTTATCCTGGGGCACGGCGGCCAGATGATCCTGCGTGACCTGCCCCACGCCCTGCACGTCCTCGCCCTCGCTCCTCTGAAGCTGCGAATCGAGCGGTTCGCTGAGCGCGAGCAGGTCGCTCTAGAAGAGGCGGGCAAGAGGATTCACGACCTGGACAGGGGGCGAGCGGCCTTCCACCGCAAGTTCTTCAAGGTGGAGGTAAACGACCCCGCCCTCTACGATCTGGTCGTCGATACCGGCCGCCTGCCCTACCCCGTGGCGGCAGAAGTGGTGGCTCTGGCGGCGCGGGCCAAAGAGGCCGCGCTTCGTAGCTGAGGGCGCGGCAAGCGGGGGCGCGGCAAGCGGCGCCCCTACTTCTGGGTCTCCAGGCGCTCCAGGATCTGCTGCAGGACGGCCTCTCCCCGCTCCAGACGGGCCCAGATGCCCCACTCTCCGTGGAGAGGGAGGCCGAAGCCAGAGGCTCGGTCGCCGATGGCGGCGAAGAAGCCCCGCGTCTCCTGAGAATCCTCCCCGAACATCCCGATGAGCAGATGGCGGGTCTGGTCTATCCACTGGGCGTAGCCGTTGGGGACGGGGCCCAGGCCCCGCTGGTAGGCCAGGCGCTCCAGTTGGCGGCGGATGCGGTCGGCGGGCGGCATCGGGCAGGCAGGCTAGGAGAAGGCGAGTTGGTAGTCGCCGCAGCGCTCGCGGTGCTCCTGCTGGAGGCGCTGGAAGAGGGCCTGGTAGGAGGGGGAGTGGATGGATTCGGTGGTCATGATCAGGGCGTCTTCCTGATTGTCTGAATAGTAGCGGGGGCGGATATCGACCCTCCTGAAGCCATACTTCTCGTACAGGGCGCGGGCGGTCTCGTTGGAGACGCGGCACTCCAGGGTCACCACCTCGCGGTCGTTGAGGATGGCCAGTTGGATGGCGGCGATGAGCAGGAGTTCGCCGATGCCGCGGCGGCGGTGGCTCTCCGGCACGGCGATGGTGACGATGTGGGCCTCGCCGACGCTGAGCCAGATGCCGACAATGCCGACGATGGGCTCGCGGCTGGCCAGGGGCCCAGGCTCCTCCTCGCTGCCGAACAGGCGCTTGAGCTCGGCTAGCCAGCGACCGAGGTGGGGCTGGGTGACCCGGGGCGAGGGCGGCGGTTCCGTGTGGGCCGGCGGGGGGCCTATCCCTTCGGCTTCAGCCGAAGGCAGATCCGCCTCCGGCGGAGGCTCAGGGCGGGCTCCTTCATCCTCGGTCTCCAGTCGCTGCTCCACGGCTACCAGGTAGCGGGCGAGGCGATTGCGCTGGAGCTCTCGCTTGAAGGCGGTCTCGGGCCACATGGCGGCGAAGGACTGGCGCTCGATCTCCATGACCTGGGAGATGTCGGCGATGTCCATGGGGCGCACCTGATAGCGTATCGCCGTCGTCTGCATGCTCGCCCTCCGGATGGATTCGCCGCCATTGTAGCACAGGGGGGCAAGGGGTGGAGGGAGGGTGAGTTACCTTTACCCGCACGTGAACCTAAGCTAGAATGGGCTTGAGCTATCGTATCTGCCTGCCGGCATCAGCCTGAGGCTGATCCGCCTCTGGCGGAGGCAGGTCTAGTTTCGCAGTGCCGATGTATGCGCTGGTAAGGGTTCTGGCGTTTCTGCGTCCCTACAGGGGACGGGTGGCGGCCGCCTGGCTGTGCATGCTGGCGTCGGCCGGGTTCGTCCTGGCCGCGCCCCAGCTCATCCGCTGGGCCATCGACTTCGGCCTGAAGGCGGATCGCGGGACAGGCGTGGCGGTGGGCAGCACTCGCACGCTGGTCATCGCCGCCCTGGCCGTCGTGGCGGCGGCCGCTCTGCGGGGCGTGTTCGCCTACGGCCACACCTATCTGGGGGAATGGATCTCCCAGCGGGTGGCCTACGACCTGCGCAACCTGATCTACGACCGCCTCCAGCGCCTCTCCTACGCCTACCACGACCGGCAGCAGACAGGCCAGCTCATGTCCCGCGCCACCCAGGACGTGGAGGCCGTGCGCTGGTACATCAACATGGGCGTGCTGCGCTTCGCCTACATCATCGTCCTGCTGGTGGTGGTGCTGGCCCTGATGATGGCCTTCAACTGGAAGCTGGCCCTGGTGAGCTGGGCCTTTCTGCCCCTCGTCGCCTGGCGGTCGATCGTGATGACCTCTCGCCTGCGGCCGCTGTGGATGGAGGTGCAGGACGGCCTGGGGCGCATAACGATGGTGCTCCAGGAGAGCCTATCGGGGATGCGGGTGGTCAAGGCGTTCGCCCGCGAGGAGGAGGAGAGCCGGAAGTTCGCCGCTGAGGCGAGCAACATCTTCCGGAACTCCTACGGGGCCAACCGCGAGCAGGCGTTCAACGCCCCGATCATGACCGGCCTGTGGATGCTGGCGATGGCGGCCACCGTCTGGTTCGGGGGCCGCGAGATCATCGAGGGCAATCTCAAGGCGGGCGAGCTGACCGCTTTCCTCCTCTACCTCACCCTGGTCCAGATGCCGGTGCGCAGCCTGGGTTGGATCTTAATGATCTTCGCCCGCGCCCAGATCGGCGCCCAGCGCATGTACGAGATCCTGGACGCCGAGTCGGCGGTGAAGGAGAAGACGGGGGCTATCGAGCTGAGGAGGGCCCAGGGACACGTCCGCTTCGAGAACGTATCCTTCGGCTACGACTCTGTCAGCCCCGTCTTGCGGGGCATCGACATCGATGCCCGGCCGGGGCAGGTCATCGCCCTGCTGGGGCCGACCGGTAGCGGCAAGAGCACCATCGTCAACCTGCTGCCGCGCTTCTACGACGTGAGCGGCGGCTGCATCGTCATCGACGGCACCGACATCCGCGACCTGAGCCTGGCCTCGCTGCGGCGGGCCATCGGCATCGTTCAGCAGGACGTCTTCCTGTTCTCTGCCTCCATCCGCGACAACATCGCCTATGGGGCGGTGGAGGCCAGCCAGAAGGAGATCGAGGCGGCGGCCAGGGCGGCCCACATCCACGACTTCATCATGGGCCTACCCGACGGCTACGACACCTGGGTGGGCGAGCGAGGCATTACCCTCTCGGGCGGGCAGAAGCAGCGGGTGGCCATCGCCCGCACCCTGCTGATGAACCCGCGCATCCTGATCCTGGACGACTCTACCTCCAGCGTGGACACGGAGACGGAATACCTGATCCAGCGGACGCTGGCGCGGCTGATGAAGGGGCGCACGTCGTTCGTCATCGCCCAGCGGCTGCGCACGGTGAAGATGGCCGACCAGATCCTGGTGCTGCGGGACGGGCAGATCGTGGAGCGGGGCCGTCACCAGGAGCTGCTGCGGCGGGGCGGCTTCGACCGCCAGATCTACGCCCTGGAGCTGCGCGACCAGGAGGAGGCGCTGGCCGGGCGGGCGCGGACGGAGACGCCAGCCACGGCGGCTGGGAGTGGCGCCTGACCGCCGCTGCCCCCCGCAC
>JAUYDU010000038.1 GCA_030691665.1 Chloroflexota bacterium | reverse complement strand
CTTTTCAACCTCGGTAGCTTGCTGCTGAGTCAAGTTCGCCTCCTTTCCAATGCAACCAGGTTTTAGCACGAACGCACCCGCTCGGTCAAGCCTGGCCGCGTTTCAGGACATGTGAGAAACAAGGGGATGAACGAGACAAGCGAGAAGCAAGCATCCTTTCGTCTTGGACAGAGCTGAAGCTCTGTCCCTACGCTCCTGTAGGTCAAAATCGTAGGGACAGACCTTTAGGTCTGTCCAGAGGGCTCCACAGGGTGCTGATCTTCGCGGTTGAGGGGAGGGATGGAGAGGCTGAGCACCAGGGCAGGGCCGTCCAGAGGGCGAATGCTGTGAACGGTGCCCCGCTCAATCCGCACCGTCTCGTAGGGCCTCAGGCGGAAGGTCCCATCGCCAATGCGAGTCTCCACCTCCCGGTCAAGGACGGTGTAGATCTGAGTGGACAGATCGTGGTAGTGGGGAGCAACGAATTCCGCCTCCCTCAGCCAGATGATACGTATGCTGCACTCCGGCATCTCCACGTGCGATAGAACCCCGTAGTCGCCCATGTGTTGCATTGACCGCCTCCCTCCGGCATTCGAGGCCTGCCCGCCTAGGGCGAGTAGGACGCTCTTGCCTTGTTGTACTCCCCTGGCTCGTTGATGTCCACCAGCACGGCTGGATTGTCGAAAGAAACCTCAGCCACCTCGGCAGCGTGGCGCCGAATCACCTCTCGCAGGCCCTGGGTCTCCTCGTCCACCTCCCGCAGCTCAGGCAGAAGCCGGCCCGACAGGACAGGCGGGTGGCCTCGCCGGCCCCGGTAGGTGGGGGCAGTGATCAGGTTCCCCTGGGCCAGGTGAGCTTCCACCAGAGCCGCGATCATCGCCCGCGGTCGAGGCTGGTCCACACTCAGGATGACCACTGCCTCGGTATCGTCGGGCAGCGTGGCCGCTGCCAGGCGCAGGGAGCTGGCGCGGCCCCGCCGATACTGCTCGTTGATGATGACCCGCCTTCCCGCCCCCTGCACGTGGGCCAGCACTTCCTCGGCGCGATGCCCCAGCACCACGATGGTCTCGTCGATGGGGCAGGCCTCGAGCTCCGCCAACTGGTACTCGATGAGGCTGGTGCCGCCCCACTCCAGCAGGGGCTTGGGCTTGCCCATGCGCCTCGATTCTCCCCCGGCCAAGAGGATGGCGGCAACCATGTTACGTTCCTTGGTTCCCTGGTTCTAGGTTATCTGGAACAGCTTCTCCAGCCGCAGGGCCAGCCCCAGCCCCTTGAGCCGCAGGCGCCGGCTGATGATCGCCCACAGCGGGTTGACATCCTTGGTCTGGAGATCCAGCCAGTACGCTGGCTTGGTGCGGAAACGGCAGTCGGCGTGGGGCGGCAGGCCCTCGTAGGAGCTGCACTGCCCGGCGGCGATCTCCACCGTCCACTGGCCGCTGCCTTCGCCCTCCAGGTCGAAGAGGTACGTCGCCCGCAGGTCGCCCCCTCGCTCGGGCCAGTAGAAGAGGGGCATGACGGCAAAGGCCTGGCTCAGGGCTTCGTGGACCTCTTCGGGCGGGGTCACCTCCATCCAGTGGGGCAGGCTCTTCCGCCCCCGGATGATACGGCGGATGTCCTGGTAGTGCAGGGGCAGGTGCAGGAAGCCTATGCTGAACAGGTCGGCGATAGTGCCTGGCCGGCTCAGGCCCGGGTTGTAGCCCGGCCTTTGCAGGTCTTCCTTGCTCAGGCCTTCCAGCATGTCGATGTGGGCCTGGAAGGCCGCCTGGAAGCGCGTGAGCAGCTCCTGGGGGGTGAGGTCGCGCACGGCCTCCACGCAGGAGGCGTTGAACTCGTCGATGTCGGTGCGGCTGCCCAGGCCGGGGACCTCCACCGCCTCTCCAGCGACGCTCGCCGAGGTCACCGGGTTCATCTCCCGCTCCTGGTTGGTGGTCAGGTGGGCCAGGTAGTCCCTGGCCGACCACTGTCTCCGGGGCGGGCGGCACTGCCAGTCCTCGTCGTCGAGCTGGCGAAAGGCGTCCAGGCAGCGCTCGAGCGCCGCTGCGTAGCAGGTCCGCACGCTCTCCTTGGTCGAGATCATCGGCCTTCCCTCCTTCGTTGGCCAAAGTCCCTTGTGGCAGAGAGCTTCAGCCTCCCACAAGGCACTTGGGAGCCTAAAGGCTTCCGCTACAACGGTCTGCTGCGCCCCTTCAGTCTCGAATTCGTCCCGCTGCCCGCAGGATGCGCTCGGCAGTGATCGGCGCTTCGCATACGCGGACGCCGATGGCATCGTAGATGGCGTTGCCGATGGCAGCGCTGGTGGCCACGATGGACGGCTCGCCCACCCCGCGGGCGCCGTACGGCCCCCCTTCCGAGGGCACCTCCACGATCACGGTTTCGATCGGCGGCACGTCGGCGCTGGTCGGCATTCGATAGTCCAGGAGGTTGGCGTTCAGCAGCCGCCCCTTCTCGTCGTAAACCATCTGCTCGCTGAGGGCGACGCCGATGCCCTGGCTGGTGCCGCCCTGCATCTGTCCCTCCACCGAAAGGGGGTTGATGGCGAAGCCGGCGTCCTGGACGGTGACGTAGCGAACCACCCTCACCTGGCCAGTGTCGGCGTCCACCTCCACCTCGGCCACCTGGGCGGTAAAGCCCGGCGCCTGCCGCAGGGGGGCGACCGTCCCTCGCCCTACGATAGGCGAGTAGGGAGACATGAAGGCGGTGGTGAGCTGGCCCAGCCGCTCGAAGGTGATGGACCGGTCGGGCGAACCCTTGATCCGCACCTCGCCGTCCTCTATCTCCAGGTCCTCCGTAGCCGCCTCCAGTCGCTTGGCTACCAGGGCCAAGATCTGCTGGCGGGCGTCCTGCGCGGCTGCCTGCACCGCTTGCCCCACTGTGAACAAGGTCTTGCTACCGCCGGTCACGCCGGCGTAGGGGGCGCTCTTGGTGTCAGCGGTGGTCACGCTAACCCGCGAGACGGGCAGGTCGAGCACTTCGGCGGCGATCTGGGCAAAAGAGGTGTTGGTGCCGGTGAGGTCGGTGGCGCCCACGACCACGTTCACCGTGCCGTCGCCGTTCAGCATCACC
>JAUYDU010000032.1 GCA_030691665.1 Chloroflexota bacterium | reverse complement strand
GAGGACGTTGGGCGAGCCATCCGACCGGAGCAGGAATTGGTGCCCTTAGTCTCTAGGAGGAGGCGAACATGGCTGACGTTCGATTCGACGGAAGAGTGGCCATCGTCACCGGCGCCGGCGGTGGACTGGGGCGCTCGCACGCCCTTCTGCTGGCGTCGCGAGGGGCCAAGGAGGTGGTGAACGATCTGGGAGGGCAGGTGGACGGCACCGGGGCCAGCACGATGATGGCCGACAAGGTGGCGGACGAGATCCGCTCTGCTGGCGGCGAGGCGGCGCCTGACTATCACGGGGTGGACACCTGGGAGGGCGGCCAGGCTATCGTGGAGACCGCCGTCAAGGCCTTCGGCAAGGTGGACATCCTGATCAACAACGCTGGCATCCTGCGCGATAAGTCGTTCATGAAGATGGAGGAGGAGGACTTCGATAAGGTCCTGGCGGTGCACGTGAAGGGTGCCTTCAACGTGACCAAGGCGGCTTTCCCGGTGATGCGAGAGAACGGCTACGGCCGCATCGTCTTCACCACCTCGGCCGCTGGGCTGTACGGCAACTTCGGCCAGACCAACTACAGCACGGCCAAGATGGGCCTGGTGGGGATGATGAACACCCTCAAGCTGGAAGGCGCCCGATACAACATCCTGTGTAACACCATCGCGCCCATCGCTGGCACGCGGATGACGGCCACGGTGATGCCGCCGGACATGGTGGATAAGCTGAAGCCGGACTACGTGTCGCCCATCGTGGCCTACCTCTGCTCGGAGGAGTGCACCGACAGTGGCGTCGTCTTCGTGGCGGGCGCCGGTTACTTCTCGCGGGCCGCCGTGGTGGAGGGCCCGGGCATCACCTTGGACGCCACTAAGGGCATCACCATCGAGGACGTTCGAGACCGGCTGGCGGACATCAAGAAGCTGGAGGGGGCCCAGCCCTTCCGCGAGGCCAACGAGGAGATCCCGCGCATCGCATCCGCCCTGCGGTAGGGTGGCTACCTGACGACTGATCCCTGGGGCCAGCGTAGCTCAGCGGTAGAGCAGTGGTTTCCTAGGAAGCGTTCCGCTTGTTCATGATGTAGGGCAGGGCCCCCGCCCTGCCCATCCCCGCGAACGCGGGTCGGGGCTGGGGCCCCGACCTACGAAATAGGTCAAGAATCGGCGAGACGCTGCCGTTTCGTAGACCGCGTTGCGGGCCACGTAGGCAAGCCTTATCATCGTTCTGGGGCCGGGGTAGCTCAGGGGTAGAGCAGCGCTTTCGTAAAGCGCGGGTCGGGGGTTCGAATCCCTTCCCCGGCTCCAGGCCTGCCTGCCGGTAGGCAGGTGCCTACAGGCGGGGTAGCGCCAGGCGCGGGAGCCTTTCTCGCAGGTACTCGCCTAATGCCCGCATGTACTTGGCGCCGGTCTCCCTGACCAGCGGATGGCCATGGCTGGCGTTCCAGAAGTCGGTGTTCACCCCCGTCTCACCGAGGATTTCGTAGATCCTATCGCTGGAGAAGTTGTTGGTCTCACGGCAGAGTTGGGCCACGTCTGGGAACGTCATGTGCAAGGCGTAGACACCGACCGTCTGCTGGATTCTGTAGGCGCGCGGCTCCACAAACGCCAGGGGCCAGCGCTCGCGGATAGCGTACCAGTAGTTCAATAGTATCTTGCCTGCGTCCTCGTCAGTGAGCCGCTTGACAAAGGCGTCTTTGAGCGCTGGCTCCAGCGATGCGACCATCGTGTGGTGGCGGATGAGTTGGTTGGGCAAGGGCGGATGGCCAGCGATCCTCACCTTTTGGTACCAGGGGCTGTCAGGGGTGTTGCGGAGAAAGTCGCACAGCTTGGCCCCTCGCGCCCGCAGGTAGTTGCGGTCCCCTTCCTTCTGCAGAATCGCTGATCCCTCCAGTTCCCACATCGTGAGGAGGTGGCGGTCGACCACGTCGGTGGGCACGCCCTTGTGTCGGGTATTTATGATATGGAAGTGGCGCATCTCCTCATAGCTGTCGATTCCCTCCACGATGGTCACCGGCAGAAGGTAGTCTTTGGCCCAGTCCACGGAGTCCTTGGCGAAAGCGTGCTCCAGGCCATAGAGGCGGTGTTGGCCATCCACCACCCACAGAGGGACGGATTGGGGGATGGCCAGGACACCCGGCTGGGGCACCCCATCGTTGACCTTGTCGACGAGCGTCTCCGGGTGGAAGTCCGCTCGGTACGGCTGACGAATACACAGGAGGATGGAGATGGGCAATACGCCCTCTTCATGCTGGATGAAGGCTGAGACCTGCTTGAGCCGCGACTTGGTTAGAGGACGCTGGTAGCCACGGGTATTGTCCTCCCGATAGTAGTCGACCCGGCACTGCTTTAGGAGCTGGTGGATGGGGAGGGCAGTTAGGTACAGATTGACGCGCCCTTCCTTCTGCTGGAAGCGAAGAGCCTGCACCTTGAAGGCCATTGGGGTGCGGTTGAAGGCTTCCTTGAGGGCGTCCACAACCCGGGAAAGAACTCGGCTGCCGTTGTTCGCCATGGCGCTCTCCTTGAACCTGCCTGCCGACAGGCAGGGCTGAGACTGGCTCAGTACGCCGGCGACCTAGGCAACTATGTGGGGGTACCCCCACCAGACCCGCCAGAGGCGGGGGCGGGCAGGCTCCCGCATCCGCTAGGCCCTGGGCTGCTCGCCAGGGGCAAAGGGGACAGTCGATGGGCAGCAACCGAGGCTCGCTTAAATATTAAAACGCATCCCCTCTTTGTCAATAGCTCTCCCGCGGCAATTTCTGAAAAATTCCCTTGATCCTTACAGGAACCGTCTCCGGAGTAGGAAAGACGGCGACGATGAGTTACCATGAAACGAGCCTTCGGTGAGATTGTGGGAGAATCAGGACCATGACACGATCGGCGCGATTCAGGAAGACGGCCCAATCGCCGAACATCGCCAGCCTGACGCTGGACCAGCTAGAGGCGGCGGGAACCCTTGTCTACGAGGCGTTCCTGGACATAGCCACGAGGCACAACTTCGAGCCGCCGTTTGAATCGCCGGAGTTCGCCAGGTTTCTGGTTCGCTTCCTCAATAGCTCAGAAGGCTTCACGTCCTTCGTCGCTTCTGAAGGCGGCCAGCCGGTGGCCGTTAACTTCCTCGACGAGCGCAACGAGATCGCTGGCGTCGGCCCGGTAGCAGTGAGCGTCGCTCATCAGGGGCGGAGGTTGGGGAGGGTGGTCATGGAGGCGCTGCTGGAGCGGGCCGAGCGGTTTGGCTACGAATCGGTCAGGTTGTTGCAGGCCGCCTACAACCTGGTCTCCTTCAGCCTATACTCCGCCCTGGGCTTCGAGGTGAAGGACGGGATGGCTCTTGTCAGGGGCAGGCCGCGCCCGGGCGAACACCCCGCCGGCGTCATCAGGGAGTGCGAGCCGTCCGATCTGGACGCGCTCGATGGCCTCAGCATGGAAGTCCTGGGCTTCCGCCGCCGGGGCGACATCGAGAGCGTAATGGCCTGGACGAGACCGCTTCTGGTGGAGCGCGACGGGCGGCCGACCGGATTTGTCTGTCGTTTCGCCACCCCGGATAGCACCTTCCTGGGCCCGGCAGTGGCCCGGGATGAGGAGACACTGCGAGATCTGATCGCTGGAGCAGCCATGTCCACCCCGGGCGAGCTCAGGTTTCTCCTGCCCGTTAGCTGTCCCTGGCTGCTCCGGTGGGCCCTTCAGGGTGGCTTTTCGCTGGTGGAACTGGACACTCTAATGGTCAGGGGAGCCTACGAGGCGCCAGCCGGGGCCTACATGCCCTCGGCCTGGTACTAGGCGCGGGGAAGGCGATACAAAAGGCCCTGGGTATCGCTACCCGGGGCCTCTCCCCGATTCTAATCAGGGCCATTCCCACTCTATCGCTGGCGGTTATCCGCCAAGGGGCCGAGCCTATGCTATCGGCCAAACAGCCGAGCTAGGAACGGTGCTCTGCAAGCTCCCCTCATAGGGAGCTTGGCATATCCACCTGAAGCACCGCATACAAGGCGTGGAGCCTCGTCACGGCATCACCTCCAGTCCCCTTGTGTATGATCTATAATAGCACTCAGCGATAGAGTTGTCAATCCTGAAGGGGATTTCTGGTTTGCCTAGCGCTCCGCCGCTAGTCCTTGGCTGCGCGGACGACGGTGACGGAGGTAGTCCCATCCTCCTCGGCGGCCAGCACCCAGGCAGCGACGCTCCCGTCGTCCTTGCTCCACACGCCCCAGCGGGCCTTTGCGCCCTCTGCCTCAGTGCTCCACGTCCACTCCTCCTTCCAACCCTTGACCTGGCTCTTGTAGAAATCGAAGACCTTGTCCACTGAGTCGTCGGTCTCGAAGATGGTGTAGGCAGTCTTGGCGAACTCCTCGGGCTTGAGGGGGGAAGTGCCCGGAATCGGAAGAAGGCCGCCTTCCCCAGCGAACGTGCCGGAGAAAGTGTTCTTGGCTCCAGGGTAGTCGGCAATGTCGGGCAGCTCGCCAGCGCGGCCGGAGGGCGTCTGCTCGGCCTTCGGCG
>JAUYDU010000524.1 GCA_030691665.1 Chloroflexota bacterium | reverse complement strand
TCGATCATCAGGTGGACGTCCAGGGGCAGGTCGGTCGCCCGCCGCAGGGCCTCCACCACGAGCGGCCCGACGGTGATGCTGGGGACGAAGCGGCCGTCCATGACGTCGACATGGATGTAGTCGGCGCCGGCCGCGACGGCCTCTCGCACCTGCTCGCCCAGACGGGAGAAGTCGGCCGAGAGGATGGAGGGAGCCAGCTTGATGCCGTTGATCATGGGTCGTCCTTCGACAGGCTCAGGATGTACCCTCCAGGCGCTGCCGCGCCCGCTTCAGGGCCACCGCCACCTGGCGCGAGGAGGTGCCGCCGGGCACGTCCCGGGCCTCGATGGCCGAGCGCACGTCCAGCACCTTCAGCACGTCCTCCTGGAACAGGGGCGAGAAGCGCCGGTATTCGGCCAATGTCAGCGCCGAGAGGGCCTTGCCTCGTTCGTCGGCGTACCTTACGAGCTGGCCGACGACGCCGTGCGCCTGGCGGAAGGGTAGGCCGCGCCGCACCAGGTAGTCGGCGACGTCGGTGGCCAGGGTGTAGCTCTCGCCGGCCGCTGCCTGGGTGCGTTCGGCGTTCACCCGAGTGGCGGGCAGCATGGCGGCCATCACCTCCAGGGTGGCCAGAAGGGTGTCGGCGCTGTCGTACAGGCCCGCCTGGCACTCCCCCAGGTCGGCAGCGTAGGAGAGCGGCAGGCCCTTGAGCAGCGTGAGGAGGGACAGGAGGTTGCCGTAGACCCGCCCGGTCCTAGCGCGGGCCAGCTCGGCCACGTCGGGGTTGCGCTTCTGAGGCATGATGCTGGAGCCGCCGGCGAAGGCCTCGTCCAACTGGACGAAGGCGAACTCGGCGGTGGACCAGAGCACCAGCTCCTCGGCCAGGCGCGACAGGTGCATCATGGTCATGGCCGCCGCCGCCTGGAACTCCACTGCGAAGTCGCGGTCGGAGACGGCGTCGATGCTGTTGTCGCTGATGCGGCTGAAGCCCAGCTCGCGGGCCACAAGCTCGCGGTCGAGGGGATAGGGCACGCCGGCCAGGGCCCCCGATCCCAGGGGCAGAACGTCGGCCCGCTGGCGGCAGTCCTGGAACCGGCCGACATCGCGGTCGAACATCTCGAAGTAGGCCAGCAGGTGGTGGGCGAAGAGCACCGGCTGGGCCCGCTGGAGGTGGGTGTAGCCCGGCATGACCACGTCGCGGTTGGCCTCCGCCAGGTCGAGGAGGGCGCCCTGAAGGCAGCGCAGGGCGGCCACGACGGCGCCGACGGCGTCCTTCAGATAGAGGCGCAGGTCGGTGGCCACCTGGTCGTTGCGGGAGCGAGCGGTGTGCAGGCGGTCGGCGGCCTCGCCGATCTTCTCCCGCAGGCGGGCCTCGATGTTCATGTGGATGTCTTCCAGCTCGCGGCGGAACTCAAAGCGGCCGGCCTCGATCTCCTGGCGTATCTCCTCCAGGCCGCGCACGATGAGCTCGCCGTCCTCTCGGGGGATGATGCCCTGCTGGGCGAGCATGCGGGCGTGGGCGATGGAGCCGGCGATGTCGTAGCGATACAGCCGCCGGTCCACGTCGATGGAGGCGGTGTAGGCCTCGGCCCGCTCGTCGGTGGCCTTGGCGAAGCGGGCCGAGCCAACCCTTCGACTCCGCTCAGGGTGTACCTTGCGCGGCTTCTGGGCTGGTTTCGGCTTCTCAGGCATGGTTGAGGATGGGGAGCTGAGTGAGCTCCCCGAGGTCGTCGATGGTGTAGTCCGGCTGCACGTCCAGTTCGCCCAGAGCTTGCCCCTTCGCCAAGCTCAGGGCAGGCTCTGAGCCCGGCGAAAGGGGGCCCCCGACATCGCGGAGGGCGTCCTCCTCCTGCTCCTCCGGCTCGCCGTCGGTACCGATGCTGCGCTTCCAGGCGGCGGTCATGCCCAGAGCCTTAGCCCCGCCCACGTCGGCGCGCAGGGAATCGCCCACCATCATCGTCTCTTCGGGCGCTACGCCCAGGGCCTCCAGGGCGTGGTGAAAGATGGCCGGGTGAGGCTTCATGTAGCCCACGTCACAGGAGATCGAGATCACCTGAAAGTAGCCGTCGATGCCGTACTCCCCCATCTCGGCCAGGAAGCGCGGCCCGCCGAAGGCGCGATTGGTGACCGAGCCCAGCAGAAAGCCCTGCTCCTGAAGCCAGCGAAGGGTGTCGATGGCATCGGGGAAGAGGGTGCGACCGAAGAACTGGCCGCCCAGGTTCCAGGCGTCCCACAGCTCCGCCGCCTCCCGCTCGCTGATGGGGAGGCCCAGCCGGGCAGCCGCCTCCCGACACAGGGCGCGGTAGTCGGGGCTGACGCAGTCGGCGCGATAGGCCCGCTCCGTCTCCTCCTCGACGGCGAAGCGGATGTCGCGGCCCAGGAAGATGAGCTCGCCCTCGGGCTCGATGCCCCAGCGCAGGAGGAGGGCGTTGATCCGCCGCACCGTCTCCTCCCGCACGACGACGTGGGGCGGCATGTTGGGGAAGTGCCAGAGGGTATCGCCCAGGTCGAAGAGAACGGCCTTAATCATGGTTGAGGATGGGAAGCCGCGTGACCTCCCACAAGCTATCGATGACGTAGTCGGGCTCGAAAGGCGGAATCAGGCCCGCCTTCTGCCAGGCCATCTCCGCCTGGGCGATGGCGTCGGTGCGGCGCTTCCAGACGGCGGCCATGCCCAGGGCCTTCGCCCCGCCGACATCGGCCCGCAGCGAGTCACCC
>JAUYDU010000523.1 GCA_030691665.1 Chloroflexota bacterium | reverse complement strand
TCCGGCGAACGGCGTCGTAGCGGTGGCGGCAGATGGTTCGCAGGGGCCAGCGCCCCGTGGACTGCCATACTCCTTGTCTCCGTCGTCCTGGCGGTGTCCCTGATCGGAGTCGGCGCGTGGCTGGCTTTCGCAGGAAGCGGTGAGGAAGAGGAACGCGCCCCGATAGCTCCGACGGCCAGGCCCGCCGGCGCGGTGGGCGCGACGGGCACTCCTCGATCGACCGCCTCGCCGAGGGCACGGGTATCCCCCACCGTCAGGCCCGGCGCCACCGTCGGCGCGACGGAGATGCCCGCTGCGGCGGGCCAGTTGAAGATTGGGCTCCTCTTCGACTACACGGGAGCCCTCGCAGAGTTCGGGCCGAATCTAGAGACCGGTGCCCAACTGGCAGTCGAGCAGATCAACGCCGCCGGCGGCGTCCTGGGTCAGCCGGTCCAGATCGTCAAGGCCGACTCGGGGACGAACCGCCAGGTGGCCGTGGAGGCAGCCAACCGCCTCGTGAACGTGGAAGGGGTGCACGCCATCGTCGGCTCCCTGGCCAGTGGCGTGACCATACCAGTGGCCGAAGGAGTGGCGGTGCCCAACAACGTCCTCATGATATCGCCGTCGTCCACGTCCCCCGCCCTAACTCACGTGAAGGACGATGACTTCCTGTTCCGGACCGTCCTGTCCGACGCCGCCCAGGGCGTCGTCCTGGCCGACTGGGCCATCGAGCAAGGCTTCAAGAAGGTGGCAACCTTCTATACCAACAACGCCTACGGCAAGGGGCTTTCCGACCAATTCGTGAAGTCCTTCGAGGCCAAGGGCGGTACAGTCACGGCCGCCGTCTCCCACGAGCAGCAGAGCAACTACATGTCGGAGCTCCAGAAGGCAGTGGCGGGAGACCCCGAGGTCCTGGTAGCCATCAGCTACCCCACTGAGGCCCGAGTCTACCTGAAGGAGGCCATCCAGAACAACCTGATCAAGAAGTTCCTCTTCGTCGACGGCACTAAGTCCCAGGAGATCATCGACGCCGTCGGCGCGGCGGCCCTGGAAGGGACCACCGGCACCTCCCCCAGCAGCCCGGAGAAAGCCGAGCTGACCACCAAGTTCGACGCCGACTACAAGGCGGAGTACGGCAAGGACGTTCCGGCGCTGCCGTTCATCCGCGAGTCATACGACGCCGTCGTCCTCATCGCCCTAGCGGCCGAGGCGGCCAAGTCTACCGACCCGACCAAGATCCGCGACCAGCTGCGGAAGGTGGCCGGCCCTCCGGGGACCAAGTTCGGGGCGGGCGCTGAAGGGGTCGAGCAGGCCCTGGAGGCCGCGCGTGCCGGCACCGACATCGACTTCGAAGGGTCAGCCAACAGCGCCAATTTCGACGAGAACGGCGATGTCCTCACCGGCGCCATCGAGATCTTCAGGATCACCGGCGGCGAGTTCGAGACCATCAAGGTCGTCTCCTTGTTCCTACAACAGTAGCGAAGTCGGCACCGAGTTGCGAGCCCGGCGGACCAGCTCCGCCGAGTCCGGTGAGTGTAGGTGGACGTTGGAGGCGCGAACATGGGAATACTTGATAGGTTCCGACAGAAGGGCGAACACGGCCCTCCGGCAAACGAGGCCAGATCCCACCTTCAGAAGGGGGAAGAGGCTTATCAGAAGAACAACTATGGGAAAGCCGAGCGAGAGTTCAAGAAGGTCATTGAGTTGGACCCGAATTCTAGTGATGCCCGCGAGCGGCTCGAAGACACGTACATGATGCTGGCCGTGGAGAAGAGGTGGGAGGACACTGATAAGCTCATCCGCCTATTGAACGAGTGTGTACGGCTGAGCCCCAAGAAAACCCTCGCCCACGCACTTCTCGGGAGGATCTATGACCTGCAGGGGAGACTTGAGGAGGCAAATCGGGAGTACAGAGAACACTTGCGACTCTGGCCCGGTTGGGGAAATACGCCCGGACTGGGAGGGGAAGTGGAGGATGAGATGCTTCGTGGGATGCTTGGAATACCGCGACGGGCACTCTGGGAAGAAGCAGTGTGCCCAACATTCAGAAGTTGGTCAGAGGTTCGAGGATCTCTTGGCGGGTAGGCCGGAAGAATCCACCTACTCGGATCACCCCATACGGGTCTCATCTCGCTCGCGCATCTGAACAGCCCTCGCGGCCAGCGAGCCGACGACCGGGCTGCGCTAGCGCGAGACACCAGCGGCCTCCTGCATGGTGCGCGCCGCGACGCCCATCAAGCAGCTGATTTCGCCCAGCGCTACCTTTCGCTCTCACTCAGCCAACAAGCAGAGTGTCCCAGCGAGCAGGCTAGCTTGACAGAACCTAACCGTCGCGAGTAATCTTGCCCTACCACAGCGCTTGATCGTCCGAGGGATACACCCATGGAAGATCGTGCTAGCATCACCGCTACGAGACCCGGCTATGCTCCCAAGAGAGTGGACCTCAGCGCGGACTCGCTAACCATCGGTCGAAGCACAAGCTGCGACCTAGTCCTCGAAGACGAGCGGAGGTTCGTGTCCCGACTCCACTGCACGATTGACCGCATTGGTGGCGCCTGGTGGCTCCACGACAATGAAAGCAGAAGCGGCGCCTACGTCAACGGAAAGCGGGTCGAAAAGCGGACGAAGCTTTCCGATGGAGACGTCATCCGAATAGTGCAGTGGGAGCTCACCTTCAGCGACCCGTACTCGACAGATGTCAGCCCGGACGCGCTGGAGCTGCGAGAGAAGACGGCAGACCTGCACTATCACTTGGACTCGCTGAGGCTCTTCGTCGATGGCAAAGAGATCGGCGGACGATTGTCTCCGCAGGAGCACAGGCTGCTGGCATACCTCTTTCGGAAGGCCGGTGTAGTCTGTACCAAGAAGGAGCTAAACGAGGCCCTCTGGGAGGGGGGAATCGTCGATGACAGCGCCCTCGCCAGCCTCGTGCGGCGGCTAAGGGAGAAGATAGAGCCGGATCCGAGCCGTCCCATCTTTGTCGTGACCGTGCCCGGCTTTGGGTACCGGCTGGACACGAATCCGCCCCAGAGGGTCTGATCCTCCATGAACTCCGCTCTCTTTGCAACTGTCAGCGATTTCATGCCAATGTGTCATCGCTTGTGTATTGTAGTGATTGCTGGGCAAGGCCAGAATGTAGCCAAAGGCTGACGTCACGGGGTTGATGAGCCATGATCGACGAAGGAACGATTATACGCGGCACCTACACCGTCGAGCGGCTGCTTGGGGAAGGAGCATTCGCCGAGGTCTACCGCGTTCGCCACAGGTTCCTAGGTCGACAGGCAATGAAGGTCTTCCGATCTCAAGAGATGTCGTTGGAGGAGACCGAGGAACTGCTGGCAGAGCCGTGTCTGCTGTCCCGAATCGGCCACCCCAACATTGTGCGGGTGTTCGAGGCAAACCTGATGGACGAGGAGTTGAGCAGCCGTGCCTACTTCACCATGGAGTACGTGGCCGGCGGTACGTTGCACGACTTCTGGCAGGCCCACGCTGCCGAATTCGTGCCTCTGGATGTAGCGATCGACGTTGTGCGCCAGGTCTGCAGAGGAGTTGCCGTGGCACACTCGCAGTCCCCACCGATCGTCCACCGCGACATCAAGCCGCACAATATCCTGATTGGCTACGACGAGTCAGGCCTCCGCGTTCGTGTAAGCGACTTCGGACTGGCCAAGAAGGTCAACCCACTGACACTCCTGGCTAGCGCCCGCGGCACGCGGGCGTTCAAGCCTCCAGAGTTCCTTTCGAACGTCGATTCGCCTGCCGGTGACGTGTGGGCCATCGGTTCGACTCTCTACATGCTCCTGACCGATCGCCTGCCCTTCCCGGCAGCGGGAGAGCTGGCGCCGAGCGACACGAGTATCTGGAAGCAGCCCATGATCCCAGCGAGCCGTCTCAACACACTAGTGGATGCGAAGCTAGACGCCATTCTGCAACGCGCCCTGGCGCTCAGGCTCGCCGACCGGTTCCCGGACGCTGCCGCGATGCTTGACGCGTTGGAGACCTGGCGGCCTGCCAAGCAACAAGCTAAGGGCGGATGCGACGCCGATAGCATGACCTCTACAACCTCGAAAGGAGACGCGCGTTCCGCCGACCATTCGGAAGCGGCCCAGATGATTGGGGAGGCCATCCGGCTTTCCCGCCAGGCCGGCAGGTTGACCGAGGCAGCAGATTACCTGGAACAGACCATCAACCGCCAGCCGTCACTGCGCCCAGAATACGAACCGCTTCTACGGCTGTGGCGGCGCGACGTTACCATGTGAAGGTTAGTCCATCGAGGCTCCGAGATGCGCAGGGGGAAAACAAGTGAACTGCGAAGCCTGTGGTGAACCGCTCGTTGCTGGCGCACGAATCTGTGGCGCTTGTGGCAGGCCAGCCGCTACACTGCCTGGCACAATCCTCTTCTGTGTCTCGTGTGGCGCGGGCATTGCAGAAGGCGCTCGCTTCTGCCCTAACTGTGGCCGGAGTGTCGTCGCGGGCCCGGTCGGGGAGGGCACTCCAGCAGGACCTGCGACAGGCCCGCCCCGAGCTCCTTACGCAGCCCCGGGCCAGGCGCCCTACCAGGCACCGCAACCCGCCGTATCCGCCGGAATCCCAGTCCAGTACGCTGGCTTCTGGGCACGATTTGCCGCGCGCCTTCTCGACGTCCTCATCTCCATCGCCATCTCTTTGGTTCCCGCCATAATATTGGGTGTCATCGCATTCCAAGCGGTCTACCCGGACGATCAAATGTTCATAACCCAGCAGCAGGAGGACGACGCGTTTGCGGCAGGATTTTGGACAGGCTGGGCAGTCTGGGTGGTAGTCGCGGTGATCTATGTCGTGATCGGATGGGCCCAAGGCGGTACCTGGGGCATGCGAGCGCTGGGGCTCCGCATGGTTAGGAGGTCAACCTCGGACAAGCCAGGCTTTGGGCCTGCCGTAGTCCGCTACCTGGTATCGATCGTGAGTAGCTGGCCGCTGTACCTCGGCTTTCTGTGGATGCTTTGGGATGATGCAAAGCAGACCTGGCACGACAAAGCCGCGAACACGGTAGTCGTATACCAACGGTAGTGCGGCTCCCAACGGCCGACTGGCCCCGAGGAGGAAGAGAGGGAAGGAGACATGTTTTGCCAGCAGTGTGGCACTCGCCAACCGCCGCAGGAGGGCAGGTTCTGCATACACTGCGGCGCAAGACTGGCAAGCCCGATTTTTCGGCCCCCACCGACGTCGGTGCCTGCCGCCCAGACAGCCGTCGCCGACCCTGCCCCGAGCGCTGAGCTGCCGGCCGACGGGGCAGCGGCACCCCCGATCGAAGTGGCGGAGGTGATGCCTCCCTCCCCGAGCGATGGAGACGGGGCCGAGTCCATCGATTCCCAGCCTGCGCCCCCAGGTGCCCCGCCAATTGACGCTGCAGTACCCCCCGCGGTTGAGGTCATCGCGGAGACTCAGCCTGTGGACGCACAACCTGCTCCGACGGCCGAACCGACGGTCGAGCCACCACCGCCCCCGCCGGACGACGATGCCACCACCGGGCTCGAGATGGCTCCGGCCACGCCTAACGATCAGGCGATACCGGCCGCAGCCCAGCCCGCCAAGGCACCGTCGCCTGCTCCGAGCACTCCACCGACCGAACGAGCGGTGCGCCCTTCCGCAGGGCTCGAGATAGGAGGCCGGTTCGGAGACCAGAATCAGTGGGCGGCATCTCCCCTCAGAGCGGTTTCCGTGAACATCCACCAACTGAACGTCTTCCGAGTGCTCGATCTTCCCGGTTCGGCCACCCCCCAGCAGATATCACGCCAAGCGCAACGCCTGTCGATGCTGCAAAGGCTGGGCACGGAAATCCCCAACAATAGCCTGCTGCCATTTGCCAACCCCCCAGACCACGAGGCGATAAGGGAAGCCACGCACCGGATCCGTGATCCCGAAACACGCATCGTGGATGAGCTATTCTGGCTGTGGCCCATGAGCCCCGAGACATCAGACGGCGACGAAGCGTTGGAGCTGCTTCGGCAACAGGACCACGAGGGTGCTGTGCGCCTCTGGCGACAGGCGGACGAAGCCGGACACCACGACTCCGTCCCTTGTCACAATCTGGCTGTCTTCTACCATCTGCTGGCCATTGAATCGGAGCTTGGCGTCAGTAGCCAAGTCCGCCTTTCAAAGGGCAAGCGGTCGCAGATCCTGACCTACTGGCGAGAATCACTGACGTGTTGGCACCGGCTGTGCACAAGCGATGCGTTCTGGGAGCAGCTTGGCGGCCGGATCCGCAAGCTCGACGATCCGCGGCTAACCACCGGAACCGCTCGTCGCATCCGGGCCGACTTGCCTCGCACCCTGCTCTGGATGAACGCTACGCTCGCTGCCCATGCCGTACAAAGCGGCGACCGTCAGCGCGCCAGGGATCACGTGACTCTGATACGCGAGACGAACTTCGATACCGACGTGGCGACCGAGGTTCTTCGGCAGACAGCCAGCCCCTACCGCGAACGGATCAAGGCAGCTTGCGCGGCCGCAGAGAAGGAGACAGATGAGGAACCGGAGGGTGGTGAGGCGGTCGCCCTTCGGCTGTTGGACGAGACGAAAAGCCAACTCGCGGTCATCGATCAGCTACTACCATCCGGCGATCCGGTCCGGGAGACAGCTCACGACGAGGTGGCGGTGACCCTCATGCGCTGCCAGATCGGATTCGCCAACAAGACCGACAAGTGGAAAGAGTCGATTGCTCTGCTGGAGCAAGCACTTGCCATAGCCGAGAGCGCCTCGATGCAGCAGAAGATCAAGGAGAATCTCGAGATCTGTCGCGGAAACCTCGAGTACGCGAACTGCTGGTTCTGCAAGGAAGAACCGGCCGAGGACTCGGCTGCGCTAAAAGTAGATATGCACGAGATTACAGCGCGTATACCAATATATGGCGGCACTCGTGTCGAGTACCGGAGCGTCAGCGTTCGCGTCCCTCGCTGCGAGGCGTGCCGGAGCGCGCACACAGTGCCGGGAGTCTCCGCAGCGCTTGCTGGAATTGTGGGAGGCGTATTGGGGGTTGGCTCGTGCGCCGCTGTCGCCTCCGCCAACAGCGATGCCGTAGGTGTGGGGTGGGCTCTCCTTGGGGGGTTTGTGGTGTGCTTCGCGGTAGCTGGGTACTCGGTTGGACGCCTGAAGCATCCTTTGGTCAGACCCGAATCAGCCAAGAATGATTTCCCCGCGATCCGAAAGCTGAGAGACGAGGGGTTCAGCTTTGGCGCAAAGCCGACGGGATAGCAGGGGGCAGAAAATCTGTGCTTGAGTCCCTTCGCCAGCTTCGATACCCGCGCGAGTTCCGTATCGGGCCGCTGCCTCCGCCAACGGAAGCCCTGGATACCCTGGAGCGCATCGCAGCGAGCCTGGAATCGCTGGTCTGCACTCCTGAGGGCGGTTCTCAGCGAGAGGTGGACAAGCTCCTTGCGCAGGTAGCTACAGAGCTATGGCGACTGCGGCGAAAACTTGAACTCCTAGACAAGACCCAGCCCCCTGCGGAGTTGCGGGCTATACTTCGACCATTTCAGTCGGCGTGGGACAGCATCATCCAAAGCGGCGTGGAGATCGACGATCACGCCGACGAGCCCTACGACGGCGGGATGGCAGTCGAGGTGCTCACATTCCAGCCGTGCCCGGAACTTACCCGCGAGCGGGTCATCGAGACTTTGAGACCGACGATATACCGTAACGGCCAAGTCATACAGCTCGGCCAGGTCATCGTGGGCCAGCCGGCGAAGGAAACAAGGTAGCAGAAATGCAACGCGAACCCATTGAGCTCGACGTCTAGCCCGAGAGAGGGGGCCATGCAAAGGACTACTGTAGACTTCGGGATTCACTTGGGGACGGCAAACAGCGAGATAGCCGTCCTCAAGAGCACCGAGGTCGAGGTTATCGAAAACAATGAGGGTCAACGCCGGACGCCGTCGGCCGTGTGGATCGATGGGAAAGGTCGAGTGCGTGTGGGCCGGCTGGCAAAGCAACACGCCGAAGTTGACCCCACCAATGCCTACAGCGAGTTCAGGCTCTTCATGGGCACAGACCATGTGTATCGTTTTGCCGCGGCCGGCCGTGAGATGAAGCCAGAGGAACTCTCCGCCGAGGTACTGAAGTCGCTTCGTGCCGACGCCCATAAGCGCACAGGCGGGGAGATACGAGCGGCCGTGATCAGCGTGCCGGCGTACTTCGACCTGCCGGCGAACGGAGCCACGCGGCGGGCGGCACAGATGGCTGGCATAGAGCTTAGCCCTCTCATCCAGGAACCGGTAGCGGCGGCACTGGCCTACGGCTTCGAGAGCGAAAGGGACCGCGTGTTCTGGATGGTGTACGACATCGGCGGCGGTACGTTTGACGCGGCGGTCATGCACGTGCGCGATGGTTTGATTCAGGTGGTCAACCACGGTGGCGACGAGTATTTGGGTGGCAAGCTCATAGACTGGGAGATCGTCGAGAAGCTCCTCGTGCCGGGTCTGGTCCGTAACTATAAGCTCACCGATTTCCGTCGAGGCAACGGCAACTGGAGGGGTGCCTTCGCCAAGCTCAAACAGCAAGCCGAAGAGGCCAAGATCCGCCTTTCCACCGATGAGGTGACTGACATTTTCATCGATCAGCTCTGCAAGGACGACAACGGTCAGCCGGTGAGGGTGGAACTAGAGATCCGGCGAAAGGACCTCGAGCCGCTGATCGCGCCGTTCGTTGAACGGTCGATCAACATCTGCCACAGGGTGCTTGCGGAGAAGCGCCTCGACCCCGGAGATATAGAGAAGCTGATTCTGGTCGGCGGCCCGACGCTTACGCCGATCCTTCGGGAGATGCTCGCCCAGCAACTTGGTATCCCGCCGGAGTTCCGGCTGGACCCTCTGACGGTGGTCGCCCGCGGCGCGGCCATCTTCGCCGGGACGCAGCGCGTGGGGCACGTCGAGTCGGTCCAGGCGGCCCCTGGGCAATCCACTGTGGAGAAGGGCCGAACCAACGAGTTCCTAGAAGAGACGCGTAATCAGGAGGGTAGCGCGGGCTGACTGAGCCCGACGTCGAGATCGAGGAGGGACGCCATGGAGAGGACCACTGTAGACTTCGGGATTGACTTGGGGACAACCAACAGCGAGATAGCCGTCCTCAAAGGCACCGAGGTCGAGGTTATCGAGAACAATGAGGGGCAACGCTGGACGCCCTCGGCCGTGTGGATCGACGGAAAAGCCCGAGTGCATGTGGGCCGCCGGGCAAAACACCAAATCGTAGCTGACCCTAGCAACGCCTACGGCGAGTTCAAGCTCCTTATGGGCACCGACCACGTCTATCGTTTTGCGGCCAACGGCCGCGAGATGAAGCCGGAGGAACTCTCCGCCGAGGTACTGAAGGTGCTTAGGGGTGACGCCCACAAGCGTGCAGGCGAGGAGATACGAGCGGCCGCCATCAGCGTGCCGGCGGACTTCGACCTGCCGGAGAACGGAGCCACGCGGCGGGCGGCGCGGATAGCCGGTATGGAGCTTAGCCCCCTCATCCAGGAACCGGTGGCGGCAGCGTTGGCCTACGGGTTCCAGAGCGAAAGCGACCGCGTGTTCTGGATGGTGTACGACCTTGGCGGTGGTACGTTTGACGCGGCGATCACCCATATGCGCGATGGTTTGATTCAGGTAGTCAACCACGATGGCGACAAGGAGCTGGGTGGCAAGCTTATAGACTGGGAGATCGTCGAGAAACTCCTCGTGCCGGATCTACTCCGCCACTATCAACTGGCCGATTTCCGTCGAGGCAACGATAAGTGGAGAGCTGCCTTCGCCTGGCTCAAACAGGAGGCTGAGGAAGCGAAGATCCGCCTTTCCACCGACGAGGTGACTGACATCTTCATCGATCAGCTCTGCCAGGACGACAAGGGTCAGCCGGTGAGGGTAGAAATGGAGATCCGGCGAAGCGACATCGAGCCACTTATCGCGCCGTTCGTTGAGCGGTCCATCAACATCTGCCGCAAGGTGCTGGCGGAGAAGCGCCTCGATTCCGGAGATGTGGAGAAGCTGATTCTGGTGGGCGGTCCGACGCTCATCCCGATCCTTCGGGACATGCTCGCCCAGCGCCTTGGCATTCCGCTGGAATTCGGGCTGGACCCTCTGACGGTGGTTGCTCGCGGCGCGGCCATCTTCGCTGGGACGCAGAGCCTGGAGCCCGTCAAGCCGGTCCAGGCGTCCCCCGGGCAGTTTACCGTGAAGCTGGAATGCAGGCCTATCACCACCGACCCGGAACCGTTGGTAGGCGGAACTGTGTGCGGCAGCGACAGCCAGAGCCTCGAGGGTTACACGGTCGAGCTCGTCGAATCGAAGACGCAGTGGCGCACTGGGCAGATCCAGTTGAGTGAGAACGGCTCGTTCATGATCAACGTCCGCGTGGAGAAGGGCCGGGCCAACGAGTTCCTGCTCGAGCTGCGTGACGCGACGGGTATCCGCCGCGAGACGGTGCCCGACCGTCTGACGATCAAGTGGGGCATGACGATCACAGATGTGCCCCTGACTCACTCCGTGGGTGTGGTCCTAGCTGACGGGCGAGTGCAGCACTTTTTCACCAAAAGCACGCCGCTCCCCGCCAAGCGCCGCGAGATTTTCCGCACCACAATCGCGCTCAACCGGGGACGGAGCGGCAGCTTCCTGCGAGCCCCCATAGTCGAGGGTGAACACGTTCATCGTTCCGACCGAAACCGGCTGATCGGCTACCTGGACATTACGGGTGACAAGGTCCGCCGCGACGTACCGCTTGGCTCTGAGGTCGAGATCACGCTTGAGATAGATAGCTCCCGTCAGGTGCGTGCGAGTGCTTACGTGCCTATCCTAGACGAAGAGTTTTCTGTCTATCTCGACTTGGAGAAGACTGCGCCCAGGCCCGCAGACCTGGCGGCGGACTTCAGACAAGAGCGGGAGCGCCTCGACAAGGTGCGCGAGAAGCAACAACAGGCCGGCGATAGCGCAGCCGCTGCCGTGCTGCAACGCATCGACGCCGAGGATATGGTCGCGGAGATCGAGACTGCGCTACGGGCAGCTGAGGCCGATCGGGAGGCCGCCAACAAGTGCCAGAGGCGGCTGCTGGACCTCAAGATCGCCCTTGACGAGGCTGAAGATGCTCTCGAGTGGCCAAACCTAATGGCTGAGGCTGAAGAGAGCCTCAAACGTGCCAGCAAAATAGTGGCGGAGGACGGCACGTCTGAGGAGCGCGGGAGGCTAGCCGCTCTAGAGAGAGAGATGCGCGCAGCCATCGAATCCCGCGATGCCGACTCCCTTCGCCACAAGGCGACGGAAATTGGCCGACTGTACGGAGAGGTTGTCATGCGACAGCCTTGGTTCTGGGTAGGCTATCTCAACTACCTGGTCGAACACAAAGACCGAATGCGCGACCAGGCTCTGGCAGAACAGCTCATCGCGCAGGGCACCCGAGCCATGAGGATGGAGGACATCCCCGGACTAAAATCGGCCGTCCGTCAGTTGGTGAACTTGCTACCCCCCGACGAGCAGGAGAAGGTTCGTGGCCCCGAAAGCACCTTCAATTCGTTCTGGTAGCCCTACATCATCAACGCCCGCAAAGCGCCAATAGGAGAGTGCGACATGCCGATGACGGGCACGCAGGCTGACGCTCTAGCGGCGCTGGAGCGCGTGCTTGACACAGTGGCTCTTTGCCAGGCTACGCGCTTGGCGCGCCAGGGCCGCCTTGCGGACGCCCAGCAGTTGCTTGCGGCGCATGCGCAGCGCCTCGACGCGCGGACGGTTGTGCTCGACTTGCTCGCCAAGGTCCATGCTCAGCAGGGACGCCTCGTCGAGGCTGGAAAGCTTTGGACACGTGCCCTCCAGACCGATCCGGCTAACCCCGCGATGGCCGCAGCCCTGGCGAAGGCTACAGGGGCACAGCGACACGCGCCCTGGATCCCAGCTCTGCGAGTGGTCGTTCCCACCTTCCTCGTCCTAATCGTAGTGGCCGGCGCCGCAGCTGTGCTATCGTACCGCATGTCTGTGCAGCAGTCAGACACCGATGAGCGACTGGCAGCCATCGCTAGCCAGACCGAGACCCTGACCGCGGACATCCAGAGCCTTAGCGACACGTTGGTGTCGGCTGAGATCGCGCGTGGCCTCCAGGCTGACCTCCTTAAGGGTTGGATCGAGTCCCTGAGGGCGGATTCGGAGAGTGGCGGGTCCCCGACGTGCGGATATCGGGTCAAGGATGGTGACACGGTGTGTTCCATCGCTGCAGACTACGGGATCGATCCGTGGACGTTGGCGCGCGCCAACCTCATATATGACCTGAACCATATCTTCACTGGCCAGCTACTAGTCATCCCAGACTGCAACAGCCTGCCGTCGCAGTAGCGACGCACTTCTCCCACAGTAGTGCTGGCCCCTTCGGCATGGTCCGCCTCTCGGCTGAACCACCGGACAGCTGCAGGACAAGCGGCCAGCCAACTGGCCCGGAGCGCTCTTCCCTCGTCTGAGGGTCGCGAGCAACTTCCAGAACCTGCACGAGCAGCACCCCCCGAGGGGAAGCACCTGCCCGACAACCAGGCGGCCGCCCACTGGCGGCCGCTCGCTACGTACGTGCACTGCAACGTCTGATTCAGGGTGGGGCGGCCGGCGGGAATCGAACCCGCGCCCTCTCCTTGGAAGGGAGATGTGCCACCACAACACTTCGGCCGCTCTCACCGCACGCTACCACCATGGCGACCGCAAGCCTCCATTCTCCTGTCACCCTCCACGAACTTGACCAAAATCGGAGCAAAAGCGCCCTCCGCTGGACTCATTGGACTGCATTTCTGGACTCCCGATGGACTGACAGGCCTCACACTGGCTCTCAAAACCGCCTGACCGACCGGCCGCGACACGACCAGCGGCAGGCGGGGGAAGGGAGGAGCCATGCGAGGTCTGCTTCTGGGAGCGACGATCGTCCTTGCCCTCATCGTCGGGGTGGTGGGGGCCAGTGCCGCCCACGCCGAGGGACCCCAAACCACTGAAGATGAAGCCTTCAACGAACTGGTGCTGGCTGGAGCTCCCCTGGCCCCTGAGCGCGTGTCAGCCGCCTCGACGTCAGGCTCGCCGGGCCCGGTTACGTCCTCGGCTCTCCCTTCCTCGATAGCGTCGCCTCCTTCCTCTTCGGCGGTCGCGCCGGCCGCGGAGGCAGTCCTCCCTCCTCAACTCGGGCCGCAGGTGGCCCCCCAGTTCCCGGATATCCCCAACCCCGTCGACTGGTTCAGTAACCTGGACCCCCGCAAGTGGGCGGGCGACATCCTGAACGCCATCCTCACCACCATCGGCAAGGCGCTGCTGGAGGCCATCCGCGGCTTCGTGGACTGGGCGCTGGGGTTCGGCGATAGCTCGCTGAACTTCGTTACCCGCACGCCGGCCGAGGGCAGCTACGGCAGCCCCACGGTCCGCGCCCTGTGGGACTTCTCGCGCGCCATCGTCAACGTCCTCCTGGCGATCATTGTCATGTGGGGCGGCTTCAACATCATGGTGAAGGAGCACACCCGCAGCCCCTACCACGAAGTGATGGAGCTGCTGCCCCGCCTGATCCTCGGCGCCCTGGCCGCCAACCTGACCCTGGAGTTCGCCCGCTTCCTTATCGACGCCAACAACGCCCTGTCGGCCGCCGTAGGCCAGGTAGGACTGCCGGGCTACGACGCCGCTACGCCGACCCAGGAGGGCATCGCCCTCATTTTCACAGCCCTGGCATACGGCATCGTGGCCATTCTCCTGGTGCTTCAGATGCTCATGCGCCTGGCCCTCATCGACCTGCTCATCGTCCTGGCCCCGGTGGCGGCCCTCCTATGGGTGCTGCCTCAGACCCAGGGCTGGGCCCGCTGGTGGGCCAACCTCTTCCCGATAGTCGTCTTCCAGCAGGCCATCCAGATGATGGTGCTCCGCCTGGGCTCGGCCCTGATGGTCGAACTGACGCCGGGGAGCCTGTCGAATGCTCTACTCACTCTGCTGCTGGGCATCGCGGTGTGCTGGCTGACCTTAAAAGTGCCCGCCATCCTGCGAGGCCAGGTGCACCACGCCGGCCTGTCGAGCGTGGTGAGCCTGGTGCTGGTGACACGAATGGTTGGGGCGCTGGCCTCGACCGGTCGAGGGGGTGGCGCGGCTGGCGCCACAGCGGGTCGCGGAAGCCAGCCTGCGCCAGCGGGAGCGGCCCGCCCGGCGTAGGGAGGCGACGGATGGACGCCGCTGAGCTGGAGTTCGACGACATACTGGGCAACCTGGCCCAGGACGCCGGCAAAACGGTCGGGGCGCTGGCGGTTCTGTTGTTCGCGCCCCTGATCCTCCTGCTGGCAGCCTTCGGCGGCCTGCCGGAGGCTGCACGCACTACGGGTGCCGTGGCGGTGCTGGACGAGATCCCGCCGGACCAGCTCGAGGTCATGCAGCAGGTGAGCCTTCAGACGGGCATCCCCTGGCAGATCTTCGCCGCCATCGCCAAGGTGGAGAGCGACTTCGGCCGCAACATGGCCACCAGCTCGGCGGGCGCTATCGGCTACGGCCAGTTCATGCCCGCGACCTGGGCCGCTTACGGCAACGGCGGCGATCCCTACGACTTCCACGACGTCATCCCGGCGATGGGCCGCTATCTCCTGGCGAACGGGGCCCCCGCCGACATGCTGCGCGCCCTCTACGCCTACAACCACTCCTGGGCCTACGTCGACCAGGTGCTGGCCTACGCCGCGGCCTACGGCTACGTGGACCCGGCCAGCATCCCGGCACGGTCCGTGGCCCTGGCCCGCTCGCGGATTGGGGCACCGTACGTGTGGGGCGCAGCAGGACCGGATGCGTTCGACTGCAGTGGCCTCGTGCTCTGGGTGTATAGCCAGCTGGGCGTCCAGGTGCCCCGCACTGCCCAGCAGCAGTACGAGTGGGCAGTGCCCATCGAACCGTCCCACCTCGAGCCCGGGGACCTGATCTTCTTCGAGAGTACATTCGCCTCGTCGGACCGCATCACCCACGTCGGCATCTACGTGGGCAACGGGGCGATGGTGATGGCGCCGAACACGGGCGACTTCGTCAAAGAGGTGCCGCTGTCCGACCCCTACTGGAGCGCCCACTTCGCGGCGGCGGGCCGCCCGCCTTACTGGGTGGTGCCGGCGTGATGGGGGGACGAGGAGCGATGGTGGCCGTGGTGGGCCTGGCTGGCCTCCTGCTGGTGATGGCGCTGGTGAGCGGCTGGCAGGGCACCACCCGGCTGACCGGCCGGGGCGACGACACGGCGGCCGTGGAGGAGGCGGCCCGAAGCTTCGTGGAGGCCTACGGCACCTTCGACTTTCGAGATCAGGAATCGTACCGTCAGAGGCTTCTCCCGCTGACGACCGGGCCGGTGCGCGAGGCCATCGCCTCGTCTCAGGTGGACCCGGTGGCCGTCAGCCAGCAGCGCACGATGACGACGCGGGTCGTCGCCGTCCAGGTCACCGCTCTCTCTCAGGACCAGGCGACGGCGTTGCTGACGGCAGAGCAGGCCAGCCGCGGCGTCGACCCGGCCTCCGGGCGGCTGGTCGAGGAGAAGGTCGTCCAGCAGGTGGCCTGCCGGCTGGTGCGGGAAGGCGGCCTGTGGCTGGTGGCCGAGTTCCGGCTGCTGTCCCAAGAGCGCCAGGTGCCGGGAGGGCAAGACTAGAAGGGAGGCGAATCGCCTATGGACCAGATCAATACCCTATTCAACAACCTGCTGAACGTCGGCCTGGGGGTGGCCGTGGCCGTGTCGACCTTCTTCGTGATGTGGGGCGCCTTCATGTACATGTCGGCCGGCGGCAGCCCCCACCAGATGGAGCGAGGCAAGGCGGCCATCGTCAACGCCCTGGCGGGGCTGGCCATCGTCCTCATGGCGCGGGTCATCGCCGGCATGATCCAGAGCGCCATGGGCGGCTAGGAGAAAGCCATGGACCGACACGAGATCCCCACTCACCTGAACGTCGAGGACAAGGCCTTTGCCGGCCTGACCATGCGCCAGCTCATGACCGCGGCCATCGGCCTCGCTCTGGCCTACGGCGCGGCCAGCGAACCGCCCTGGCCGATGCCCCTGCGCCTCGTGGCGGCGGGCCTGGTGCTGGCGGTCATCGCCCTGGTCGCCCTCTGGCGGCCGGCGGGGCGGCCCCTGGAGGACTGGGGCTTCGTCCTGCTCCGGTTCTGGGCGCTGCCGCGGGTGGCGGTGTGGCGCTCACGGGAGCTGCTGCACGGTGCGCAGGAGCCCGGGCACCGCTACGAGGTAGCGCTGCCCGAGGCGGCCTGGGCGAGCCCAACCGCGCGGAGCCAGGAAACGACAGATCTACCCCGGAGGCGACGCCGCCGTGCGCCGACACCGTGAGGGCCGGATGGCCAGCGTCCAGGATCTCCTCCCCCTGGAGGACATTGTGGACGGCGTCCTCTGCCTGCGGGGCGGCGACTACCGGGCGGTGCTGGAGGCCCAGAGCGTGAACTTCTCCCTCAGGTCAGACGAGGAGCAGGAGGGCATCATGGCCGGCTATCGTGCCTTCCTGAATGCCCTGAGCTACCCCATCCAGGTGCTGGTGCGCATCCTGCCCACCGACGTGGAAACGTACCTTGCCGCCCTGCGCGAGCGCCTCGGCGGGCGGGGAGCGGAGACGTTGCCCCGCCTGGCCCTGGACCACGAGGCCTTCGTACGGCGGCTGGCGCGGGAGCGGACGCTGCTGGAGCGGCGGTTCTACGTGGTCGTCCCGGCAGGCCTGGACGGGGCCTTCGAGCGGCGCGCAGTGCGCTGGCCCTGGCAGGGGAATGAGGCGAAGGCTGCTCGCCAGGGCTTCGAGGCAGCCCGGCGTCAGCTCACCTTCCGGTCCCAGGAGATCGCTCAGGGCCTGGTCAACTTCGGCGTGCCAGCCCGGCGGCTGGGCAGTGAGGAGCTGGCCCAACTCTGGTACGCCTTTCTGGCCGCCGAGCTGGCGAGGCCGCGCAAGACCACGTTTGCTTCCAGGCCAGCTGTGGTGAGCGAGAAGACCACCCGCAAGGAGGTGCCCCTTGGCCTTTGACCTGTTGTCGCTAGTGCGGAGGCGCCGAGATGGGGCTGAGCCCTCAGAGGCGGAAAGGCGATTCCATCGTGGCGTGCGGTCTGTGGTCGACCTGGTCGCTCCGGCGGCCCTGGAGTCCAGCCGCTCGCACGTCCTGGTGGACAACCGATATGTGCGCGTTCTGGCCCTCGCGGAGTACCCACGCTACGTCCACCCCAACTGGCTGGGCCAGCTCATCGACTTCGACGAGCCCCTGGACCTGAGCCTGCATCTGGAGCCCCTGGACTCGGGCGCCACCATCCGCAGCCTCACCCACAAGCTGGTGGAACTGCAGTCGTCGCGACTTCTTGACGCCCGCAGCGGCAAGATCGCCAACGCCGAGCGCGAAGTAGCCTACGAGGACGTGGAGCGGCTGCGCGACGCCCTCCAGCGGGGCGAAGAAGGTGTCTTCTCCGCCAGCCTCTACCTCTGCCTGCGGGCGCCGACCGCTGCCGCCCTGGACGACCTGACCCGCCGGGTGGAGGCAGCCCTGGGCGGCATGCTGGCGGCTTCTCGCCCGGCCCTGTACGAGATGCTGCCGGCCTTCTTCTCCTGCCTGCCAGCGGGTCAGGACCATCTGGGCCGTTGCCGCAACCTCGACACCACCAGCGCCGCTACCATGCTCCCCTTCACCTCCAGCCACCTTTCCATGGAGCGGGGCATCCTCTACGGCATCAGCGTCCACAATAACTCCCTGGTCATCTTCGACCCCTTCAGCCGGGAGCTGGAGAACGCCAACAAGGTGGTCTTCGCCAAGAGCGGGGCGGGCAAGTCCTACGCCTGCAAGGTGGAGGCCCTGCGCGCCCTGATGCTGGGCATCGAGTACTACGTCATCGACCCCGAGGACGAGTACCGGCGGGTGTGCGAAGCCGTGGGAGGCCAGTACATCCGCCTGGCCGGCACCTCGCCCCACCGCATCAACCCCTTCGATCTGCCCACCGCCGCCGCGACCGACGATGATTCACGAGACCCCCTTGCCGAACGGGTGCTGGCCCTCCAGGGGCTGCTGGGCCTGATGCTGGCCGACCGCGGCTCGACCCTGAACCAGCGGGAGAAAGGAGCCCTGGACACCGCCCTGTACGAGACGTACGAGCGGGCAGGCGTAACCCGCGAAGCGCGAACCCACAACCGCTCAGCGCCGGTGCTGCGCGACCTCCACGCTGTGCTGCGGGTCAAAGGCGATCCCTACGGCCTGGCCGACCGGCTGGAGCGCTACGTGGACGGCAGCCTGGGCCAGGTGTTCTCTTCACCCACCAGCGTGGACCTGGACCGGCCTTTCGTCGTCTTCAACGTCCGCGACCTGGAGCCCGAGCTGCGGCCCCTGGGCGTCTATCTCATCGCCGACTACATCTGGCGGCAGGTACGGGCAGCTCGGCGGCCGCGGATGCTCCTCATCGACGAGGCCTGGTCGCTGGTGCAGCACGAGGAGGGAGCGCGTTTCCTGTCGTCCATGGCGCGCCAGGCCCGCAAGTACTACCTGGGCCTCACCACGGTCACCCAGGACGTGGAGGACTTCCTGAACGCTCCCGAAGGACACACGGTGCTAGCCAACAGCTCGGTCCAGCTCCTGATGCGCCAGGACAGCTCCACCATCGATGCGGTGACGCAGACGTTCCGGCTGAGCGCGGGCGAGAGGGAGTTCCTGCTCTCCTGCCGCAAAGGCGAGGGGCTCTTCTTCTCCCGGGGCAACCACATCGCCTTACGGGTGGAGGCCAGCCCCGCGGAGCACGCCCTGGCCACCACCGACCCGGCGGAGCTAGCGGAGCGGGAGGAGGCGTGATGGTCTACGACATCGACGGCATCAAGCGGCGTAACCCCATCGAGGCGGTGGTGACCGGCCACGGCGTAGCCCTGCGGCGCAGCGGGGCGCACCTGGTGGGCCGCTGCCCCTTCCACCAGGACGAGCACCCGAGCCTGGTCGTCTACCCCGAGACCTCCAGCTTCTACTGCTTCGGCTGCCAGGCCGGCGGCGACGTCATCGACTTCGTCCGCCGGGCCGAGAGGCTCAGCTTCCGCGAGGCGTTGGAGCGCTTGAGCGATAACGGGCCGCTGCCCCGACCCAACCCCGGCCCGGCCGAGCGCCTGTCCCTGGACGACCGCATGATCCTGACGGCGGCCTGCGGCGTCTACCACGAGACGCTGCTGCGGACGCCGAAGGCGCTCCAGTACCTGGAGGAGCGCGGCATAGCCGTGCCCGTGCTGCGGCGCTGCCGCCTGGGTTACAGCGACGGCCACGCGCTCCGCCCGTATCTGCGGCGGCGACGCCTGAGCCTCCGCCGCGCCACGGAGATGGGCCTTCTCTGGCCTCAGGGCGGCGAGACCATGGCCGGGCGGATTGTCGTCCCCGAGCTGCGAGGAGCCCAGTGCATCTGGATGCTGGGTCGCGTTCTGCGGGACGACCGGGAGCCCAAGTATCGGGGCCTCTCTCTGCCCAAGCCGATCCTGGGTTGGGAGCGGGTGCACGGCCGTCCCCGCATCTTCGTCACCGAGGGTGCCTTCGACTACCTGACGGGGGTCAGTTGGGGCCTGCCGATCTGCGCCCTCCTCGGCACCCAGGTGCGCGCCGAGCGCCTGGCCTTCCTGGAGCGGGCCCGCCGGGTGCTCATCGTGTTCGATAACGACGGCCCCGGCCGCGAGGCGGCCTCAGGACTGAGCAGACGCCTCGGTCCTCGCGCCCGCCTCGTCGAGCTCCCGGAGGGGGTCAAGGATTTAAACGACCTGGGCCGCCAGCCGGGTGGCCGCGGCGCGTTCTTCCGGCTGGTCAAGGAGGCGGACCGAGGCGGAGAGGAAGCGGGCCGGGAGCCTGCCTGCCGGTAGGCAGGGACGAGGATGTGGTGCAAACGTCCTCATGAGCCCCCGGCCCTGGTGGAGGTCATCCCCTCTCGCTGGGACGACGACCCCATCCCCCGTACTCAGTCGATGCTGTCGGGGCTGGCCGCGGTGGACGGCTTCTCCCTGGAGTTCGCGGCCACGGCCGAGGGCGTCCGGTTCTACGTTCGCGCTGCCTCAGCAGCGGTGATGAAGCCCGTCCTGGCGCAGCTTCGGGCTGCCTATCCTCAAGCCGGCTTGCGGGAGGTGCCCGTGGCCGCACGCCCGGAGCTGGACCCGGCGTGGCGGAGCCGGGGTGAACAGATGGCGACCCTCGAGCTACGCCTCCAGCGCGGACCCAGCCTGCCCCTGACCTCCGACTGGCGCCGCCGGGGAGATCCCCTGAAGGGCCTGCTGGCGGCCGCCTCTGCCGTGGAAGGAGGGGAGCGCGTCGTCTGCCAGTTGGTTCTGGCACCCGCCCCGAGGGCGTGGGCAGACCGCCTGCGCTCGCAGCTGACGCGCTCTGACCCGAGGGCGTATCGCCGTGCAGAGGCCAGTCCGATGGCCGAGACCGTTCCCTTTCTCGCCCTGCTGGGCCTGGGCGGGCTCGGCCTCAGGGGCTATCTCTGGTACCAGGCCGGGGACTTCCTGCCTCTCGTTGGGGTCGGCGCGGCTGCCCTCGTGGGCCTGCCGGCAGCAGCGGCCCTGGCCGCCCGGCTCACACGTGGAAGCCAGTCCCCCGACGAGAGGGCGATTGAAGAGAAGCTGGCCCATCCCGCCTTCGCTGTTGAGCTACGGGTCGCCGCCTTCGGGCCGCCCGGTTCGCCCCACGCGCGGCTGCGCCGCCTGGCCGATGCCGTAGCGCAGGCCTGCCGGGCCTTCGACCACCCGGGCGGCAACGGCCTGCGCCCCTGGCCCTGGCGAGGCAACCCGGCCTGGCCTTCCGTCAGCGGTGGCCCACTGCGCCAGCCCGACGTTCTGAACGCTGCGGAGCTGGCCGGCCTGTGGCATCTCCCCTCCGATACCGGCGGCGTGCCAGGCGGTCAACGAATGGCCTCTCGTCAGCTTGTGCCCGCACCCGGAGATCTGGCCCGCGGCTGTCCCGTCGGCGTCTCGCTCCACCAGGGGGCAGCCACCCCTGTGCAGATGCCTCTCTCCCTGCTCTTCCGCAGCCAGCTCGTGGTCGCCAAGACGCGCCGGGGCAAGTCGACCCTCCTCCTCCACCTGGCTTCACACCTAATGCAGCGCATGGCTGCCGGGCGGGAGCGGGCCTCGTTGGTGGTCGTCGACCCCCACCAGGACCTGGCGGAGGCGGTGCTGGGGGTTGTGCCGCCCGGCCTGGAGGAGCGCGTAGTCTACCTCAACCTGGCGGACCGCCGCCGTCCCGTGGGCCTGAACCTGCTGGACGTGGCCCTCTTCCCGGAGCGCGATCGCACCGCCGAGAACGTGATCACCATGATGCACCGCCTCTGGCCGGACAACTGGGGGCCACGCATGGAAGGTGCCCTGCGCGCCGCCGTCTCCTGCCTGCACGAGGCCAACGCAGCCCGCCAGCGCGAGGAACAGTACACCCTCCTCGACGTGGTGCCCGTCCTCACCAGCGCCGACTTCCGCGAGGAGGTGCTGAAGCAGGTGCCGGACCGGGCCCTGTGGGCCTGGTGGCGGGACAACTACGACCGCATCAACCGCGCTTTCCAGCAGCAGACGGCCAACCCCGTGACCACGAAGGTTGGCCGCTTCATGGTCACCGAGGCGGCCCGGCTGGTGCTGGGTCAGCCCCGCTCGACGGTGGACCCGCGCGTCCTCCTGCGGGAAGGTGGCGTGCTGGTGGTCAACTCTGCCGTGGGCGCCCTGGGGGAGGGCGGTGCCGCCCTCATGGGGGCCACCCAGCTGAACCTGGTCGGCCTGGTGGTCGAGGAGCAAGTCACCCTGCCGCCGGCGGAGCGCTGCCGCCTGGTGGCTCTGGTGGACGAGTCCAGCACCCTGGGCGCCGCTGACTACGGCCGCATGCTCGGCGAGCTGGCGAAATACGGGGCCAGCTTCGTGCTGGTCACCCAGTCCCTCTCCAAACTGGACGCCATCGACCGCGCCCTGCGGCCCACCATTTTCTCCAACATCGATGGCCTCACAGTCTTCCAGGTGAGCGCCGAGGACGCCCGCTACCTGGCGGCGGAGCTGGGGAGCGATGTCGCGGTGGAGGACTTGACCGACCTGCGCGATTTTGAGTGCTACGCCCGCTGGTGGTCTGACGGCCAGCGCCTGCCCACCTTCTCCCTCCGCCTGAACCGCCCGCCTCCGGTCGATGTGGCCCGCGTGGAAGCCATCGCGCGGCGCTCCGCGGAACGCTACGGCCGTCCTCGCGACGAAGTGAGAGTGGAAGTAGCCCGCATCCTGGACCGGCGCGCTGGCATGGCCGGCCGCACCGCGATCCCCGTCCACGGGCGCACCCAGGCGGCGACGACGGACGAGGAGGAGCCAGGGGAGACCAGGCCGACGGCCCATTCCAACCCGAGAGTGCCCTCACGCAGCGACCACCGCAACCGCCGGCCACAGAGCGCAGCGAAGGAAGTGAGGCCGTGAAGGCGATAGCTCCCGCAGCGGACGCTCGAGGCGCCGACACGCTGGCCCGTGCCCTGCTGTGGCTGGGGAGGCTTCCGTTTCTGGAGGAGGAAGGACTGGCCGCCCTGCTGGGTGTGGATCGTTTCGTGGCCCAGAGGGCGCTTGCCAGCCTGGGAGAAGCGGGCTGGACCGACTGGGTCGTTCCCGCCTCGCCGGAGCTGGATGCCCGGCGCTTCTACTACCTGACGGAGGCCGGCGTCGACGCCCTGGCGCGGGCGATGGGTGCGGACAGGGAGGATGTCGAGAGCCGCTACGCCGTCAGTCGGCGCGAGCTTCTGGCCCGCGTGGCTCGCGTGGAGACTGCGGCGGCCCTCAATGCCTTCTTCGCAGACATGGCGGAGGTCGTCCGAGAGGACGAAGAGGTGACTCTCGAAGACGCTCGCTCCCTTCCCTGGACTCGCTGCCCAGGGGGTCGCTGGTGGCCGCCGGGTGTGGAGGCGTACGGGGCCTTGCGGTCCGGCTGCTGGCGGGCCCCGTTCTTCGTCGCCTGGGACCGGGCCGGAGCGCCGATGGCCCACCGCCGGATGCGAGTAGCCGGGTGGTACGCCTACCTGGCCTCCGAACGGAACCCCTGGGGCGTCGAGGGCTTGCCCCCGATTCTTATGGTGTGCCCCAGCGAGCGCGAAGCGACGCAGTGGGGCCTGGCTGTGGAATCCAGCGCCGATAGGCGGCGCATCGCGCCGCTAGCGGTGTACATCGGGACTGCATCGGAGATCTTCGGGCTTGGAGCCCTCGGGGCCGTGTGGCGGCGGCCGGACGGGCAGCGCAGAGCGACGCTGGTTGACCGCCTGCGCTGGGTGTCGGAGGTCCCCCGACAAGTCGGGGTCGAGCCATCGCTGCTCCACGTGCCTGTTGTGCAGTGCCAGCCGCGTTCACGCAGGAGGGGGCTGCGGGAATGGGCCAGGCAGGCCACGGCCGAACCCGGCAGCCTCAAGCCAGGGGAGCGGGTGGCCGCCCTCGCGCTGAGTACCAGCACGACCCAGAAGGAGTTGCTGGAATGGGTGGGACACCACCCGTTCCTCTCGGCCGCCGACCTCGCCGTTCTTTCCGGGCTACGAGAGGCTGGCACAGAGCGACTTCTCGCTGCTCTGGTCCGGCTGGGCCTGGTGGACTTCGCTGTGCGTCCTGTGGGTGGGGACAGCTCGCCGCCCCGTCGCTATTTCCTGACTGAGGAGGGTCTCCGACTCCTCGCCGCCCGCGATGGCGTCCCGCAGCATCGCTACGGCCGGCACGGCGTCCTTGCAGTCGGCGGTGACGCCAGCGACGGGGAAGGCCAGCGCCTGGCAGGACTGCTGCGGCACTTCGAGCACACCGTCGGCGTCAACAGCTTCGTTGTGGGGCTGGCTACAGAAGCGGCGACCTTGCGGGCGAGGGGCCAAGACCATCGGCTCCTCCACTGGCTCAGCGCGGCCGAAGCGCAGGAGTGGTTCCGCTGGAACGGTCGCTGGTGGCACGTTTGGCCGGACGCTCGCTTCCTCTACCGGGCCAACGGAGTCGAGTTCGATGTCTTCCTCGAGTGGGATCGCGCCACGGTGCGCCGGCGGGACTATGTAGAGAAGTTCAGGGCTTACGGCTCGTTCTTCGCCTCTCGACAGGCAGGCCAGCTTGCGCGCTGCCGCCTGCTCGTCGTGACGACCACACCCGCCGCGGAACGCCGCATCGCTGAGGTGATTCAGTCCGCGTCAGGCACCGCTCCCGCTCTGTTGGTCGCCTATCTAACAACTGGCGGCCGCCTGGAGCACGCTGGCGCGCTCGGCGACGTATGGCGGCTGGCCGACGGCGGAGGCCGGCAGACGTGGTGCTGAGCGGGCAGAAGTATGGGAGGCTGTCGGGGGAACCTCGTTCGGCGGTCCCAGTGGCGAGCTCTATCGCTGAACCGAACGGAGGCTCTCAGCGACGGGCTGCGCCACGGGGCGCTTTCGCGCCTGGCGTCCAAGAACCCCAGGCACCCGTTCGTCCTGGCCGTAGGCCTGCCTCCTTCTACCGCCTGGCCGTTGGCTCCGCTATCCTCCACCTGCACGACCGGGCGTCGCTGGAGTGCAACGCACTTGCCCAGCTCGCGGGCGTCAGGAGGCTCGCTGACGAGCGCTATCCGGGGAAGATCTGGCGCAGGGGCCTCTGCTTGCGGGACCTCCTCACGGAAGCCATCGACGACACCATCGAGGCTGCCGATGGCGACGATCTCGCCACTCTCCGGATCGTCATCAGCCGGGCGGCGGCTGGCAACACACTGACCACCATCGCCGCCGAGTTGGGCATTCGCCGCGAGTCGCTGTCGAAGGGGCTCTGGTCGCGGATCACAGCCCTCGTCTGGGAACGGCTGAAGCCGCGTCTTTTGGCGCTGGAGGACTAGCGTCGTCGCCCCAGGCGCCGCAAGCTGCGTGGGAACGTCAAGGAGTAACGGCCACACGATCCACGACGCGCGGGCGCTCAGCGGGACCTTGCACTGTCGCAGCGGGCGCGAGCCGTAAGACGCGGCGCTGGTGTGGGGTCGTGTGAAGCCTTGTCTGCTGGCGCCTGAAGCGTAGCGGCACCCTGTCCACTGGGCTGTACTGCCGGTGCTGCACGGCGACATAGCCTGCGGCTATGTGGGAGTACCTCCGGACCATCTCCAGCGTGGAATGCCCCAATAGCCTTTGCAGAGTGAGCAGGTCGCCCCCGTTGAGGAGATAGTGAGTGGCGAAGGTGTGCCGCAGCAGGTGGGCGTGCAGCCGCTTGATCCCGGACTGGGTGGCGGCCCGTTTCAGGACCCGCTTAGCAGCGTTCAGCGTGAAGGGGCTTCCATCCCTGGCCAGGAGCAGGCTGCGAACTCTGCCAGAGATTGGTTCCGGCCTGAGGTAGCGTACGTAGCGAGAGAGCAACTTCTCCACTGTCGACCCTACGTGCACGGTCCGCTCCCGCTGTCCCTTACCCATCACCTTCAGCGTTCCACGCTCCAGGTCGACGTCATCCACCGTAGCGGCGCACAATTCGCCCAGACGGAGGCCGCTATCAGCGAGGACGAGAACTAGGAGAATGTTGCGCAGGCCAGTCGCCGTACCGGGATTGTAGATGCTGATGACCCGGGCGATCTCGTCGTCCGTCAGAACATCAGGTTCGCGGACCGGTACCTTCGGGAGACGCAGCCGGGCGAAGAGGTTGGAGTTGGTGAACCCGTCGGCGTGGAGGAACGAGGCCCACGACTTGAGGTTCCGCGCGTACTGCTGCACGGAGTCCGGCGAGAGACGCGTGCCCGGTCGCGACCGGTTGTCACGCTCTTGGAGATAGACCACGAAGGCACGCGCCTCGTCGATGGTCAGATCTGCGAGCTGCCCGCTCCGCCCCTCCTCGGCTAGCCAGCGGGCGAACTCCCGTAGGTTCCGGTCGGTGGAAGCGACGTAGGAGGGAGAGTAGTTCTGGGCGCGGTTGTACGTGCGGTAATCTTCAATGGCTTCGAGTATCGAGATGGAGCGCATCGCCTGTATCCCACGCCTCGTGGCGGCCATGGTATCACCAACTCCTTTCGGGGTGGGAGCTGCGTGACCCCGCCGTGCTCGCGCGTGCGCCGCCGTGACCTATCGGTGACGGCCCGTAACACGAAGCAGAGGGTCGTCAGCTTCCCTGGGGCGACCCTCTGCTTTCGAGGCAGATGTACGTTACAGATTCAGAAAAGGGAATTGGAGCGGGCGACGGGACTCGAACCCGTGGCCCTCTGCTTGGGAAGCAGATGCTCTGCCGACTGAGCTACGCCCGCCCGCCTGCGAGACGATTCTAGGCTGCCGCCGCAACCCCTGTCAACGACCCCGGCCAAGCTCGGCCGAGGTCGCCCTCTGGTGGGTCTCCAGCACCACCAGACCCAGCCCCACCACAACCACCCCCAGGCCCACCAGGGTCAGAATGGTGTAGTTGCGCAGGGCCAGCCAGGTCACGTCGTTGCCCAGGTCCAGCAGCCTCACCATCAGATAGTCGGTTTGATCCTCGCTGGCGCTGCGAAAGATGAACCGAACGCCCACCGCTGCCACCAGGGACGGCACCGCCGCTCCCAGGACGGCCGCTCCCAGGGCAACCACCCGGCCCCATCCCTTCGTCGCTACCAGCACCAGTCCCGCCAGCACCAGGGATATGATCCCCAGGACGATGACGGCGATGCGAAAGGCCCGATGGTTGTCGTCGCTGAGGAAGCCCAGCCCGCGATGAACCCCGCCTTCCGGCGACAGGACATCGATGCTTTGCTTCCCCTCCGGATCGCCCAGCGCCTGCCCTGAGCGCAGTCGAAGGGCCCACACCGACATGCCTTCCTCGTAGATGGCCCGGGCGGCCTCGCCCAGCAGGCGCGACCGCAGCTCGGACGCCGAGACGGTGCTGGCCTCCTCTCGTGGCAGCTCTACCGGCACCGGGAAGTGGGGCACGGCCACGGTGGGCTCCTGGCTGGCCTGGGCTGCCTCCGCCAGGTCGGCCTGAATCGTCGGCAGGAGGGCGTCTATCTCCGTGAGGTCGGCCACTGCCCGCGCCAGGACGCGCTGGGCTGGCTCGGAAGATGTGAGCTGTAGGGCGCTGATCACCAGGAACAGGCCGATGAGGGAGAGGGCGAGCAGGCTGCTGAACAGCCACTGGAGAGCGCCGCGCACAAGGGGCCCGGCCAGAGCCAGCCCGCCTCTGGCGGGGGCCAGACCCCCAGGCGCCCCGACTTGTCGGGGCCTCATGCCGGCTCCACCACCACCGTGTCGGCCAGCCTGTCGTGGAGCCCCCGGCGCTGGCGGTCGAAGGCGATCATCAGGAAGCCGCCGAACAGGAGCAGGGTCGAAAACAGGTAGCCTATCAGGCGCAGGGCCGCCGTCCCCAGCCCGACGCGGCTGCCGTCCCGCCGCACCACCTTGATGGCCATCGCCATCTTGCCGACCGTCTGGCCTCGCCAGGCCCACAGACCCAGGAAGTAGGCAGGCACGAACAGCAAGTCGGCGAGCACCAGGGCCACGGCTGTGAACACGGCTGAGCCGGGAGGGTCTACTTCGCCGAAGTCACTTCGTAGCAGGAGCTGAAGGAAGGCCACGGCGAAGAACAGCATGAAGAAGGAAAACAGCACACTCAGATCGAGGACGAAGGCCACCAGCCGCGTCTCGAAGCTGGCGTAGCGCAGCCCCACCTGGCTGGAAACCGTGACCACCCTCGGTCTAGCCCATTTGCTCCGTTCATGGTGAGCCTGTCGAACCATGAACGGAGA
>JAUYDU010000516.1 GCA_030691665.1 Chloroflexota bacterium | reverse complement strand
TTGCGGCATTGCAGGCAGAGGTCCAGGTGGCGGACGACGTTTTCGGTGATGGGGATGCGACCCTGGCTGACGGCCCGCATGAGATAGAGCCTGCCCCGCGGCGACTCCGTCTCCACGCCTAGCTCGAGGTAGGTGGGGCAGTGATTGAGGCAGAGACCGCAGTGGACGCAGCGCAACAGGTCGCCGAGGGCGGGCCCATCGGGGCCGCCGAACCCCGATCGCAATCGGGGCAGGGTCGCTTGCCGCTGGCTTGCGTCGCTCATAGCTTCCCCAGGAAGCGGCCGGGGTTGAGGATGGCCTGAGGGTCGAGCTGTTCCTTGATCCGCCGCATGAGGGGGAAGTCGGGGCCAGGCTCACCCCAAACGTCGATCCTCTCCTTGAGAGCGGGCGGGCAGGCTTCGACCACCAGACTGCCGCCCAACTCACGGGCTGTCTGACGGAGGGCGGTCACCAGCTCGAGGGCAGTTTCCGTCCCGTCCGGGCGGAGCGGCCAGATGCTGTACACGATGCCGGCCGTCAGGTGGGAGACGATCAGGGGCTCGAGACTCAAGCCCTGGCCTGCGGCTTGGAGGCCGCTGATGAGGGCGGGCACACGCGAGGGCAGGGCGGCCGCTTTGCAGACGAGGCTGGTCTCGTTCGCCGATGGGAGGGCGAGGCCGGCGATGCTCTCCCAGAGCTGGCCCTGAACGCTGGCATCGACCTCCGTAAGGGACAGGGCGGACGCCTGGCGAGAGAGCTCGCTCATCTGGTTCAGGGAGCGCTCCACGGCCGCCGCTTCGCCGGCCGCCGCCAGCACCAGGGCGAAGGCATACTCGGGCACTTCGCCCAGGGGGGCGACCTGCCTGTCCGGGGCCGACAGGTCGGCCGACTTTCGGCCCAGGCAGGCCTGCTTGGCCGCCGGGGCGTTGAGGAGCTCGACGGCCCGCAGGCTGAGGCCGGCCGCCTGGGCGGCGAAGCGATATCCGCCGAAGGCGGACTGGGCCGACGGGAGTACGGCCGCCAGGGTGCGCTCGGCCTTGGGCAGGGGTGCCAGCTTAAGAGACGCCTCGACGATAATCCCCAGGGTGCCCAGGGAGCCGATGAGCAGGCGGACCATGTCGTAGCCGGCCACGTTCTTCACCACCCGGCCGCCGGCCTTGATGATGCGGCCATCGGCCATTACCAGCCGCATTCCCAGCGCCAGATCGCGGGCGGTGCCATAGGCGTGGCGGGAGGGGCCGGAGGCGTTGGCGGCCAGGATGCCGCCGATGGTGGCGCTCTGGGGCGAGGGTGGGTCGAGAGGCAGGAACTGGCCAGACGCCGCCAGATGGCGCTGGAAGCTGGCGAGGGTCATGCCTGCCTGGACGGTGGCCGTGAGGTCGGCTGGCTCATGTTCGACGACCTCGTTCAGGCGGGAGAGGCAGAGGGCGATGTGGTAGCGGCGGGGGCTGTTGCCCAGGGTCATGGCGGAGCCGCCGCCCCAGGGGATGACGGCCACCCCTTCTCGCTGGGCCAGGCGCATCACCTCCGCCACCTCCTCGACCGTGGCTGGCAGGGCCACCGCCTGGGGGACGATGCCGTCGACGGCGTAGCTGGCGGCCTCCTCGCGGGGAAAGACGCGCTCGCTGCCCAGGATGGACTCTAGGTGGCTGTGGAGGACGGCTTCCCTTACCAAGGTCTGGCTGCTCGCTAGATGTAGACGTCGGGTCCCAGGGCCTGGATGACCGCGCGCTGGCGGGAGGTGATCTCGCCGCAGCCGACGCCGGTGGGGAAAACCTTGCCGGGGTTGAACCCGTCGCCCGCCAGGAAAGCCACCTTGATGCGGCTCATGACCTCCAGGTCGTCGTCCGAGAAGATCCAGCGCATGAAGTCGCGCTTCTCCATGCCGACGCCGTGCTCGCCGGTGATGGTTCCGCCTGCCTCGACGCAGAGGCGCAAGATGTCCGCGCCTGCCGCCAGCACCTGCTCCGACTGGCCGGGCTGCGATTCGTCGAAGAGGATGTTGGGGTGGAGATTGCCGTCGCCGGCGTGGAAGACGTTGGCGATGCGCAGGCGATACCTCTCGCCGATTTCGTAGACGCCCTGTAACACCTGGGGCAGCTTGGTACGAGGGACGACGCCATCGAGGATGTAGTAGCTGGGGGCGAGTCGTCCGAGGGCGCCCAGGGCTCCCTTGCGCCCCGCCCACAGGCGCTCCCGCTCCGGTGGCGAGAAGCCGATGCGTACCTCGCGGGCGCCCAGCTCGGAGCAGATGACCTCCACCGCCTGCGCCTGGGGGCCGACGGTCTCTGGCAGACCGTCCACCTCAATGAGGAGGACGGCGCCGGCGTCGGGCGGGTAGCCGGCATGGACGGCGGCCTCCACCGCCTGCATGGTCACCTTGTCCATCATCTCCAGGGCGGCGGGGATGATGCCCTGACCGATGATGGCCGAGACGGCCCGGCTGGCCTGGTCTACTTCGTTGAAGATGGCGAGGAGGGTGATGGTGGCCTGGGGCAGGGGCAGCAGGCGCACGATGATCTTGGTAACGATGGCCAGGGTGCCCTCGCAGCCGACGACCAGGCCGCGCAGGTCGTAGCCCGGCGGGTCGGCGGTCTTGCCGCCCAGCCAGACGATATCGCCGTCGGCCAGCACCACCTCGAGGCCGAGGATGTGGTTGGTGGTGACGCCGTAGGCCAGGCAGTGGGGGCCGCCGGCGTTCTCGGCGACGTTGCCGCCCAGGGTGCAGGCCTTCTGGCTGGAGGGATCGGGGGCGTAGTAGAGGCCGTGGGGGGCCACGGCCTTGCTCAGGTCCAGGTTGACCACGCCGGGCTCGACCACGGCCAGGCGATTCTCGGCATCGACCTCCAGGATGCGGGTCATGCGGGTCATGGCCAGCATGATGCCGCCGGCAGCGGGGATGGCGCCGCCGCTGAGGCCGGTACCCGCGCCGCGGGCGACCACGGGCAGGCCGCGACGGCGGGCCAGCTTCACCAGTCGCGATACCTGCTGGGTGGTGACGGGCAGGACGACGGCCTCGGGGAGGCCGCGCTCGATGGTAGCGTCGTACTCGTAGACCAGGAGGTCCTCAGGGGCGTGGAGGACGGCATCGCGGCCGACGATGGCCTGGAGTTCGCGGATGAGCTTGCGGTCGGCCATGGCAATATCCAGTGTAGCATTGATCTCACAGCGGATAAATAACGGATGGACGGATAGGCTCCGCAGCTCCCATCCGTCTAGCCGCTCGCTATGCATGACCCGCGGCACTGCTAAGCGCTGCCTGTCCGCTGCAAGGCTCTTCATCGCCGGTCGATATTGGCTGGCGGGATGGCAGACAATAGAATCCTACCGGAAGGAGGGAAAACTATGAAGCAGCAGCGCACGCACCCCCTCATTCACGAGAGGCGAATAATGGTCGTCCCGGGCGTGTACGACGTGCTGTCGGCCAAGATCGCGGAGCGCGTCGGCTTTCCGTCGGTGGTACTCACAGGCTACGGCGTGGCGGCCAGTCACCTGGGAGAGCCGGACTTCGGTCTGCTCACCCAGACGGAGATGCTGGATGTGGCCCGCCGAGTGACCGCCGCGGTTGGGGTCGGGGTGGTTGTGGATGGCGACACTGGCTACGGGGGGCCGCTGAACGTCCAGCGGATGGTGCGTGACCTGCTCGGGATGGGGGCCCGGGGGGTCATTCTGGAAGACCAGCGGTGGCCCAAGCGGTGCGGCCACATGCGGGACAAGCAGGTAATCGATGGGCAGGAGCACGCCGCTAAGATCCGGGCCGCGAGAGACGCCCGGGGCGACGCGCCCTTCCTGATCACCGCCCGGACGGATGCGCTGGAGACACATGGGTTGGAGGAGGCCATCCGGCGCGGCCATCTGTACAAGGAGGCTGGGGCTGACATCCTGTTCGTGGAGGGGCCGCGCACGCGGGAAGAGCTGCGGCGGATTGGCCAGGAGCTGCCTGGGCCCCTGGCGGTAAATCTCGTCGAGGGTGGCCACACGCCCTTGTGCTCGCTGGAGGAACTACAGGAAATGGGCTTCTTTAGCGTAGGATTCGTTCTCTCCGGGCTGTACGCGGCAGCGCGGGCGCTGGAGCGGACCTACGCCGAGATTCGGGAGAAGGGGACGACGGCGGGCCTCGGGGACAACCTGATGTCCTTCGACGAGTTCAACGCCATCGTCGGGCTGGAGGCGCGCTATGCAGAAGATGAGCGATACCGGGCCTGACGACGCTGCGTCATGCGTCCGCCCAGCCCTTGGCCCTCTCCACCGCCCTCTTCCAGCCGTGGTACAGCTCCTGCCGCTGGTCGGCGGCCATGCGGGGCTCGAAGCGTCTGTCCACTCGCCAGTTGCTGGTCAGCTCGTCCTGCCCCTGCCAGAAGCCGACG
>JAUYDU010000503.1 GCA_030691665.1 Chloroflexota bacterium | reverse complement strand
CTTGATGCACAACACCTGGCGGGCGCCGGTGTTGTCGGCCACCTTGAGGCGAGTCTCCGATTGGATCATGATTCCCTGGTCTCTTCCTCTTCCGGCTGCTCCTGAGCCGGCGGCTCTTCCTCGCTCTGCGACTCCTCTTGTTCGGCTGCTGGCGGCTCCTCCACCACAGCCGTCTCCTCAACCTCTACGATAGCGGGGGCTTCCTCCCCGACCGCGGTCGGGGCTGCCGGCGCTTCGACTTCCTCCAGCACGGCCGCCTCCGCTCCCTCCGCTACAGCCGAGACCTCCGCCTCTTCCGCCCCTGCCTCCGGTTGCTCGTCGGCCAGGCGCGCTTCCGCCGCCGCCAGCGCTGCGGCTGCTGTTGCCTCTTCCAGCTCCCTCAACTCTTCGCCGGTCTCCTCCTCGATGATGGCCTTCTCCGCCTTGGGCAGGGCGGCGGCGGTCAGGATCTCGGCCACCCGCCAGCGCTTGTCGCGCGATAGAGGCCGCGTCTCCACGATGAGCACCTTGTCGCCTACCTGGCAGGTGTTCTCTCCGTCGTGGGCCTTGTAGCGCTTCACGCGACCGACGATCTTCTTGTACAGGCGGTGTCGCCTAAAGCTCTCCACCGCCACCACGACCGTCTTCTTCATCTTGTCGCTGACCACGACGCCCACGCGCGTCTTCCGCTGACCGTAGCGAGCTTCCGCCATCCTACTCCTTTTTGGCGGCCCCAACCTTAGTGGGAGCCAACTGCCGCTGCTTCTGAATGCTCTTGAGGCGAGCGATGCGCCGCCTGACCTGGGTCAGCTCCCGGTAGTTGGTGACCTGGCGAGTCATCCATTGCAGGCGCAGGGAGAAGAGACGGCGATGGGTCTCCTCCAGCTCCTTGGCCAGGTCGCCGTCCGAGAGGCGGCGAATCTCCTCAGCCTTGCGATTGATCCTTGTCACCGCCACCTCCTTAGGTCCCCGCATCGCGGGCCACCACGCGGGTGGCGATCGGCAGCTTGTGCGAGGCCAGACCCATGGCTTCGCGCGCCACCTCCTCCTGCACGCCAGCGATCTCGAACAGGATCCTCCCCGGCTTGACCACCGCCACCCAGTGATCTACCGGCCCCTTGCCGCTGCCCATGCGCGTCTCCGCTGGCTTCTTGCTGACCGGCTTGTCCGGAAAGACACGGATCCACACCTTGCCGCCACGACGCATGTGGTGGGTGATGGCGCGGCGGGCAGCCTCGATCTGGCGGGCGGTCATCCAACTGTGACCCAGCGCCTGAAGGCCAAACTCGCCAAAGGCCACCGTGTTGCCGGCGTTGGCCTGGCCGTTGCGGCGGCCCCGATGAGCCTTGCGATACTTCACTCGCTTTGGCTGAAGCATGACCGATCACTCCGCCGGACTGGGCGGGGGGGATTCCTCCTCCTCCGCCCGTTCTTTCGCTTCGGGCAATATTTCGCCCTTATAAATCCAAACCTTGACGCCGATACGGCCCAGGGTGGTACGGGCCTCGGCGGTCCCGTAGTCGATGTCCGCTCTCAGGGTGTGCAGAGGCACCCGCCCCACCATCTCCTTGTCGGTGCGCGACATCTCAGAGCCGCCCAAGCGCCCCGATACCCTGATCTTGATCCCTTCGGCACCCCGCTGCATGGTTCGCTGCACCGTCTGCTTCATCGCCCGCCGATGCGATACCCGCCGCTCCAACTGGTCAGCCACCGCTCGCGCCACCAGGGCCGCCTCCATCTCCGGCATGCGAATCTCCAGGATGTTCACCCGCACCCGCCGGCCGGTCAACCTCTCCAGCTCCTTCCGTACCTCGTCCACCCGCTGGCCACCCCGCCCGATTACGATGCCCGGCCGGGCTGTATGGATGGCCACCGTCACCTGGTTGGCATTGCGCTCGATCTCCACATTGGCGACACCGGCGTCCGCCAGCATCCGGCTGAGAGTGCGCCGAATGAGCAAGTCCTCGTGCAGGAGCTTGGTGTAATGCTTGTCGGCGAACCACTTACTCTGCCAGCCGTAGAGGTAGCCGATGCGAAAACCGTGGGGGTGAACCTTCTGGCCCATACTAAGCCTCCACTTCCTCCACGACGACCGTGACGTGGCTTCGCCGCCTCACGATGCGGGACGCCCGGCCGCGGGCACGCGCCCGCCACCGCTTCTGTCTGGGCGCATCGCCAGCATAGGCCGAGACGATGCGCAGGTAGTGCGGGTCCATCCGATAGTTGTTCTCGGCGTTGGCCGCCGCCGACCGCACCACCTTGGCCACCACCCGGGCATGCGGCGAGGGCAAAAAGCGCAGCCGCGCCAGCACCTCGTCAACGCTCCTGCCCGGCAGTTGCTCGAGGACGAGCCTTATCTTCTTGGGCGATGCGCCCACGTTCCTGGCGCTGGCCTTCACCTGCATCGCTCGTCTACCGCCTGCGCACCTGGCGCACCTGGGTCGTCCGCTCGGAGCGACCGCCGTGGCCGCGGAAGGTGCGCGTCAGGGCGAACTCCCCCAGCCGATGGCCAACCATGTTCTCGGTGACGAAGATCGGCACGTGGCGACGACCGTCGTACACGGCGATGGTCACGCCCACCATCTGGGGCATGATGGTGGAGGCCCGCGACCAGGTGCGAATGATCGTCTTCTGGCCGGAGCGCTGCACCGCCTCCACTCGCTTCACCAGCTTGGCGTCTATGAACGGCCCCTTCTTGGTCGATCTGGTCAACGCCTACTCCCTACCTCTCGTCGCGGCGTCGCACGATGTACTTATTGCTGCTCTTGCGGCGGCGGGTGCGATAGCCCAGGGTCGGCTTACCCCAGGGCGTCTTCGGCCCTGGCAGGCCGATGGGGGAATGACCCTCGCCGCCCCCGTGGGGGTGATCGCGCGGCGACATCGCCGAGCCGCGCACCTCGGGCCGCCGCCCCATGAGGCGGGACCGCCCCGCCCGGCCAAGCTTGATCTGGCTGTGCTCTACGTTGCCCACCTGCCCGATGGTCGCCGTGCAGTCGGCCAGGATCTTGCGCACCTCCCCCGAGGGCAGGCGCACCAGGACGTAGCCCTCCTCTTTGGACATCACCTGAGCAGAGGCACCGGCGCTGCGCACCAACTGGCCACCCCGCTTCAGGGACAGCTCCACGTTGTGCACCGGCGTACCCGCCGGTATGCTCTTCAGGGGCAGGGCGTTGCCCGGCCGTATCTCTGCCTCGGCGCCCGCCATCACCGTGTCCCCCACCTTCAGGCCCACCGGCCCCAGGATGTAGCGCTTCTCGCCGTCGGCGTAGTGAATGAGGGCGATGCGAGCGGAGCGGTTGGGGTCATACTCGATGGCCGCCACCTTGCCGGGCACAGCCACCTTGTCCCGCTTGAAATCGATGACCCGCAGCATCCGCTTGACGCCGCCGCCGCGGTGGCGCACGGTGACCCGTCCCTGGCTGTTGCGGCCCCCCTTCTTCTTCGCCGGCACTGTCAGCGACTTCTCCGGCCTCTTCTTGGTGATCTCCTCGAAGGTATAGCCGGTCGCTCCCCGCCGGCCGGGAGAGGTGGGCTTGTACTGTTTGATCCCCATCTCTACACGCCCTCGAACAGCTCGATCTTGCCCCCCGGAGCCAGGGTGACGATGGCCTTCTTCCAGTCCGGCCTCAGCACTCGTCTCCGGCCCCAGCGGCGCTCGCGCCCCTTCACGTTCATCACGTTGACCGCCGTCACCCGCACGTCGAAGGCCTTCTCCACCGCCTCCTTGATCTGGGTCTTGTTGGCCCCCTTGGCCACCCGGAAGGCGTACTTGTGCTCGGCAGCCAGGTAGGTGCCCTTCTCGGTCACCAGGGCCTGCCGAATCACCTCGTAGGGATGGATCGCCTTGGGCATCCTAGCTCACCCCGGCCTTCGCCCGCCGCTTGGCGGGGCCGCCGCTCGCTGGCGCCGGCTTCGCCCCCACCGCCACCCGTCGCAGTTTGGCGCGCTCGCCGCCCCAAAGAGCCTCGCACCGGCGCACCGCGGCCACCGTCATCACCAGGTCACGATGGTTCAGCATGTCCACCACGTTCAAGTAGGCAGCGGGCAGGGCCTTTGTCCTCGGCAGGTTGCGGGCGCTCGCCTGCACGTTGCCATCGGGCTCCCCGATGACCACCAGCACCGACCGCTCGATGCCCAGGCTGACCAGGAGCCCCACGATATCCTTGGTGCGCGGCTTCTCCAGAGCCAGCTCACCCACCACCACCAGTTGCCCGTCGGCCACTTTGCCCGAGAGCACCGACCGGATGGCCAGTCGCTTCATGCGCTTGGGCAGCGCCTGGCGGTAGCTGCGCGGCTTGGGCCCGAAGGCAACGCCGCCCCCCCGCCGATGAGGGGCGCGAGCCGAGCCCTGGCGCGCCCGGCCGCTTCCCTTCTGGGTGCGAACCTTGGCGGTGCTGCCGCGCACCTCGCCCCGCGTCTTGGTGTCGGCGCTGCCGGCGCGACGGTTGGCTCGCTGGGCCACAAACGTCTGATGGATCACCGCCAGGTTCGGCTTGATGCCAAACACCTGCTCGTCCACCTCGATGGGCTTCAGCTTCGCCCCCTGAGGGCTGCGCACAGGCAGCTTCACGACTCCTCGCCCTTCGCTTCGTCGGCCTCCGGCTGTTCAGCCACTGGCTCCTCCACTGTTGGCTCCTCAGCCGTCGGTTTCTCCGCTGTCAGCTCCTCCGCTTTCGGTTCCTCAGCCCTTGGCTGCTCCACTTTCGGCTCCTCCGGCTTCGGCTCTTCGGCCTTTGCTTCCTGGGCCTTTGGCCTCTCGGCCTTTCTCTTGGTGGTCTGCTTCTGGGCCAGGCGGATGCGCAGAAGGCCGTTCTTGGCCCCGGGGACGGCCCCTTTGACCAAGATCACGCCCCGGGCCGGATTGGACTCCACCACCTCCAGGTTGCGCACAGTCACCTGCTCGGCGCCCATGTGGCCGGCCATATGCTGCCCCTTGAGCACCCGTCCGGGGCTGGTGCCAGCCCCGATGGAGCCGGGGGCGCGATGGCGGTCGGACTGGCCGTGAGTCTTGGGGCCGCCCCTGAAGCCGTAGCGCTTCACTACGCCGGCAAAACCACGCCCCTTGGATACGCCGCTCACGTTCACCAGATCGCCGGGCTCGAATAGCTCGGCCCCCACCCGCTGTCCCACCTGCCACTGACTGACATCCTCCACCCGAAACTCCCGCAGGTGGCGGAAGGAGCCCAAGCCCTGGAAATGCCCCTTCATGGGCTGGTTGACGTGCCTGCGCACGCCGAAGCCCAACTGGACAGCCTCGTAGCCATCGCGATCCTGGGTCTTCACCTGAAGGACGGTGCAGGGCCCAGCCTCGATCACCGTCACCGGCACCACCGTGCCGTCGCGGTCGAACACCTGGAGGGTGCCCAGCTTGCGTCCCAGAAGCCCTTCGATCATCTTTCCCCTCGGGAAACTAGCCTGTTAATCCGCTCCAAGAATCTCTCTGCTTTGGCAATGAGCTGCGCCACGGCATCTGCGTGCAGGGTGGCATACGCTTCGTAGCTACTCTCTTGCCGCATTTCATGGGCCAGGGTCAGGTCTCTAGAGTAATCCCTCTCGATTATTCCAGTCCTCACAAGGTGCTTGCTGAATTCAGACCTCAGTCCCCTGTGGGTCCGGGGAGCTTTTATGCCGTTAGCTGCCAGCGCCGCCTGAGCTCCGTGAAACATACTGTAGTAGGCCCTATCAGCCGCCGACTTCAAGCGATTGTTACTGAAAAGCAACTTGGCATCCGTCAACATTTCATCAGCCAACTGCAAGCGCGTTTTCACGTATTCGCTCAAAGGTTCCGTCATCATAGAGCACAATGCCTTCCCTGAGAACGTGATCGGCAATCGGAAATCGGCCTACCGACAACTCCATCAGCCTCTCAGGAGTAAACGAGGTGACCACCAGAAAGGTGTCGTAGTTGTTTTCGAAATCCAGGGACTCACTAATGTCCACCAGCCGATCAAGCAGGGCCTCGCCATCCTCGGTTAGAACGAGAATGTCTATGTCGCTATGGCTCCCTGCCGTCTTCTTGGCCACGGAGCCATAAAGCACTATCGAGTGAACAGCATCGCCGAAGGCACGGCGCACCCTGTCGGCAAACTCCTCTGCGGTCTTCTCATACAGAGTCAGCACAGAACCTTTCATAGCGGCATCATAGTTTGATCTCGATGTCCACGCCCGACGGCAGTTGCAGACGCATCAGGGCGTCCACCGTCTTGGACGTGGGCTCCAGGATGTCGATTAGTCGTTTATGAGTGCGAATCTCGAACTGCTCCCGCGAGTCCTTATCGATGTGGGGGGAGCGGATCACGCAGAACTTCTTGATCTCGGTGGGCAAAGGCACAGGGCCGGCCACCGCCGCCCCCGTCCTCTCCGCCGCCTCGGCGATGAGCACGGCCGATTGGTCGAGGATGCGGTGGTCGTAGGCCTTCAGGCGAATGCGGATCCTCTGTCTAGGCATGGCCTACCTTCCCTGCCTCATCTTCTCACGAACCCTCTTACCTCTACCCCTGATGCCCTCGGCCACCGAAGGCGGCACCTCCTGGTAGTGGTCGAACTCCATAGTGTAGGTGGCCCGCCCCTGAGTCAGGGAGCGCAAGTCCGTAGCATACCCGAAAGTCTCCGCCAGGGGAATAAGGGCGCACACCATCCGCATGTGGCCCCGCTGATCGACCATGGTCACGTGGCCGCGACGGGCACTGACGTCCGACAGCACGTCGCCGAAGAACTGCTCCGGCGTGGCTACCTCCATCCCCATGATCGGCTCCAGCAGGACGGGCCCGGCCCGCGACAGGGCCTCCCGCACCGCCATAGAGCCGGCCATGCGGAAGGCCAACTCCGATGAGTCCACCGGATGGTAGCTGCCATCCACCAGCGTCACTTCCACATCGACCACCGGGTAGCTGGCCAGGACGCCCGTCTCCAGCGCCCCCTTCGCCCCCTGCTCCACCGGCGGGATGAACTCGCGGGGGATGGCCGCGCCCACGACCTTGTTCACAAACTGGAAGCCGGCGCCCCGCTCGCGGGGGGCCACCCTCAGCTCCACCACTCCGTACTGGCCGTGGCCGCCCGTCTGCCGGATGAACCGACCCTCGGCCTCAGCCGGGCGGGTGATCGCCTCCTTGTAGGCCACCTCTGGCTTCCCCACGCTGGCCTCCACCCGATACTCCTTCAGCATGCGGTCGACGATGATCTCCAGGTGGAGCTCTCCCATGCCGGAGATGATCATCTGGCCCGTCTCGGAGTCGTAGCGGGTGCGGAAGGTGGGGTCTTCCTCCGACAGGCGGGTCAGGGTTTCGCTCATGCGGTCCTGGTCTTCTTTGGTTCGGGGCTCGATGGCTACGGAGATGACGGGCTCGGGGAACTTGATGGGCTCGAGGAGGATGGGGTGACTCTTGTCGCAGAGGGTGTCGCCGGTGAAGGTGTTCTTGAGGCCGACGGCCGCTACGATGGCGCCCGCATAGGTCTCCTGAATGTCCTGTCGATGCTGGGCATGCATCTGGAGCAGGCGACCGATGCGCTCGCGCTCGTCGCGGGCGCTATTGTAAACAGTAGCACCCTGAGCCACTTTCCCCGAGTAGACCCGGAAGTAGGCCAGACGCCCCACGAAGGGATCGGCCACGATCTTGAACGCCAGGGCGGCGAACGGCTCCTCGTCGGACGCGCTTCGTTGCAGCACCTGGCCCGTCTTGGGATGAGTACCCTTTACGGGGGGCACGTCCACCGGGGCCGGCAAATAGTCGACCACCGCATCCAACAGGGGCTGGATCCCCTTGTTGCGCAGGGCGCTGCCGCAAAGGACGGGAGTGACCACCCCAGCCAGGGTCGCGCGCCGGATGGCCTTCTTCAGCTCGGTGGCCGTGATCGGTCGCCCCTCCACATAGCTGATAAGGAGCTGGTCGTCCAGCTCGGCCACCTCCTCCACCAGCTCCTCCCGCCGCTTGGCGAACTCCTGCTCTTGCTCCTTGGGCACGTCGATCTTCTGGGGGTCTTCGTCCCGATCGGAGGGAAATACCCAGGCCGCCTTCTCTACCAGGTCGATGACCCCCAGGTGCTTGTCCTCCACGCCCAGGGGGATCTGGATGGGCAGCGGCCGCGCCCCTAGCCTATCGTGGATCATCGTCACCGTTCGCCAGAAGTCGGCCCCCACCCGATCCAGTTTGTTCACAAAGCAGATGCGGGGGATGTGGTAGCGATCGGCCTGACGCCACACCGTCTCCGACTGAGGCTGGACGCCGGCCACGGCGTCGAAGACGACGATGCCCCCGTCGAGCACGCGCAGGCTGCGCTCCACCTCCACCGTGAAGTCAACGTGGCCGGGCGTATCCACGATGTTGATCATGTGCTCCAGCCACTCGCAGGTGGTGGCGGCAGCGGTGATAGTGATCCCCCGCTCCCGTTCCTGCTCCATCCAATCCATCACGGCCGTCCCCTCGTCCACCTCGCCGATCTTGTAGGTGCGGCCGCAGTAGAAGAGGATGCGCTCGGTAACGGTGGTCTTGCCCGCATCTATGTGGGCAATGATCCCGATGTTGCGAACCTTTTCGATGGGCACAGGTCTAGACATCACTCAATCTCAAGAACACAGTGGCCGCAAAAGGGCTAGGCGTTCATGGGTGCGGCGAGGCTACCATCGGTAGTGGGCAAAGGCCCTGTTGGCCTCGGCCATGCGGTGTGTGTCGTCGCGGCGCTTGATGGTCACGCCCTGGCCGCTAGCGGCGTCCATCAGCTCGGCCGCTAGCCTCTCGGCCATCGGCCTGCCCGTGCGGGCGCGCGCCGCCGTCAGAAGCCAGCGCATCGCCAACGAGACCTGCCGTTCTGGCCGCACCTCCAGAGGGATCTGATAGGTGGCGCCGCCTACGCGGCGTGGCCGCACCTCCAGGACAGGCATAGCGTTGCGCATCGCCTGCTCGAACACCTCCATCGGGCTACGGCGGGCCCGCTGCTCGATGATCTCCAGGGCACCGTACATGACCCGCTCGGCGGTGCTCTTCTTGCCGCTCCTCATCAGCTTGTTGATGAACATGTGCAGCCAGACGCTATTGTGCTTAGCGTCGGGCGGTGTTCTCCTGCGGACGATCTTGCCTCGCCTGGGCATGACCTGCCTGCCCTACCTCAGTTCCTCGCTGCGCCGCGTGCCGTACTTGCTGCGGCTCCGCTTCCGCCCCACCACCCCCTGGGCGTCAAGCGCCCCCCGGACGATGTGATAGCGCACCCCCGGCAGATCCTTCACGCGGCCCCCGCGGATGAGAACCACCGAGTGCTCCTGGAGAGTGTGCCCCTCACCGGGGATGTAGGCCGTAACCTCCATCCCGTTGGTCAGGCGCACTCGCGCTACCTTGCGCAGGGCGGAGTTGGGCTTCCTGGGGGTTACCGTCCGCACCTGCACGCACACACCCCGCTTCTGCGGCGACCCCTGGCCGCGCGTCACGCTGTTCCTCAAACCGTTGAAGACGAAGCGCAGAGCCGGTGCCTTGGTCTTCTTGACCAGTTTCTTGCGCCCTCTGCGCACCAACTGACTTATGGTGGGCAAATCTTACCCCCTCTAAACACAAGCAAAGAGGCCGAAAGCCTTATTTCTGAGCCAGTACGGCGGGGAGACTTGGCCTCCAACTACCCGCCGACCGTTGTCACTTTAGGGTCTTTCGACCTGTACGTATCGCGTATATACGTAAGGGACGCCAGACGCCAAAAGATCACTATATCAGAGCAAACCCGCGACGTCAAGAGCAATCACACCCCCGCATAGCTGTGCAGCCCGCTTACCCACAGGTTCACGGCGAAATAGGTGAACAGCACCGCCAGAAAGCCCACGATCAGCAGCACCGCCGAGCGCACGCCCTGCCAGCGGCGCAGGCCACGCATGTGTAGGTAGCCGGCGTAGATGAGCCAGGTCACCAGAGACGACGTCTCCTTGGGGTCCCAGCCCCAGTAGCGACCCCAGGCCGAGTTGCCCCAGTAGGCGCCCAGGGCTATCCCCAGCGCCAGCAGGGGAAACCCCACCATCACCGAGCGATAGCCGATCTCGTCCAAAAGGGCGGCCTTCGGCAGCCGCGAGAAACGGTTGCCCTCCCCCTGGATCAGGTACACCACCGCCGAGCCGAAGGAGACGCTGAGGGCGCTGTAGGCCAGGACCATCATCGCCACGTGGGCAATAAGCAGCGGCTCGTTCTGGAGGGCCGGCACCAGGGGCCTGATCTCCGAAGGGAAGAAGGCCGCCGCTACCGCCAACAGGCCCAGGACGACCGGCTGGACGAAAGCACCCAGAGTGCGCTCCCCCCAGGCCGAGCGCTCGAAGACAATGTAGGCGGCCGACACGCCCCAGGCGAAGGCCACGGTGTACTCCCACATGTTCGACCAGGGGGCGTGGCCGCTGGCCCGCCAGCGAGCCACCAGGGCCACCGCCAGAAAGGCCGCCGCCAGCCAGGTGGCCAGGGTGGCGGCCTGACCGAACGAGGCCGTCCGCCTAAGGCGGATCAAGCTCTGGCCGGCGGACGCCCCGTCTGGGTTGGTCGCCAGCCGCCGCAGTCCGCCAGAGGCGGAGCGCACCCCGAAGGCGTGGCCCCAGTAGAGGAGGGTGGCCAGGCCCGTGGCTATCAGGGCCAGCCAGAACATGTTGACCGACAACTGCTCCATCGAAAGTCTGCTAACAGGGAGAGGATTCGCTTACCAGATTCAGGAGCCTGCCCTGAGCGCAGCGAAGGGAACACGGAACAAGATGCCTGCCCTGAGCGACGCGAAGGGGCTTACCCCGATGCCGGGCTGGGCGACCCACAGCAAGCCCCCACCAGAGCCTGCCCTGAGCCTGCCCTGAGCGTAGCCGAAGGGCCATGGGCTGCTTCCGCCGGAGGCGGATCAGCCTGCCCTTCGGCAGGCTCCTGGCGGCGGCAGCAGGCCGCCGCCGCGACCCGACCCTTCGACAGGCTCAGGGCCACCAGCCGCTCGTACACGGCCTCCACCTGCTCAGCAATGCTGGCCCAACCATAGCCCTCGGCGACGGCGCGGGCGCTCAGCCCCAGATTGCGACGC
>JAUYDU010000482.1 GCA_030691665.1 Chloroflexota bacterium | reverse complement strand
CTGCGGCCCAACATGACGTCGCCCACGGCCACCAGGGTGAAGGACGGCCCATCGGCCGCGCTCAGGGCAGGCTCAGGGGTCGATGAGGGGAAAGCTGTCGCCCCGGGCGAGGCCGTAGGCGAGGGTCTGCCTATCGATAACCCGGCCTTCTGCTCATCGCCGCAGGCTGGAGCGAGAGCGATGGCCAGGCAGATAACTGCGATGGCTATTAGGCGGCAGCGGATCGCTTCTGAACCTCCCAACGGCCCACAAGGGGCCGCCCCCTGTGGGGACATCGCCTTCACTCTATCACATCGCCCCGCCGGCTTCATAAGGGTCACCCGCTTGCGGGTGGAAACTGGGGTGCAGGAATCTAGCCAGCCAGGGCAAGGCTTGATAGCGTTCCAATGGTTCATGTTTCCGGGGAAGCGAAAGAGGCGGTGATGCCCGACCGCAGCCTGTTCGTCCTTAACAATTTGATTGCTCTCTGCGGGTTAAAACCCGCAGCTTCGATCCAAGCTGCGGACCTGCCTGCCGGCAGGCAGGTTTCAATCCGCAGGGGTGTTCTATTTGGTGAATGACCTTCAGGGTATGGTCCTGCCCACCAAAGAGCATGAATTGGGGAGATGCCATCCAGGGCTTGGGTTCTTTGACTTGACCTATCTGAGATGCTAGACTTCTTCAAGCACGGAAAGGAGTGCGAGATGCGAAGCCTGGCCCTAGCCACAGCGGTGGCTCTAGCTGCTGTTGTTGCCGTCGCCTGCGGCGGCGGGGGATCACCAACGCCGGCCTCCCCTACGGCTATCCCCACGACAGGGGAGGCTACCACCCTCGCCCCTTGCAGCGCTCTTGAGGCGTTCAAGACGTACCGCTTCACCTCTCATCTCAAGCTGGAGTCGCCGCAGCCCTCAGGGGAGAGCACGCCCTTGCCGCAACCGACCGCCACCGCCGAAGAAGGAGCCACCGCTACTCCCGCCCGCGGGCACCAGTTCATAGGCCCCTTTCTATGGGACTACCAGGTTGACGCCGACTTCGTGGCTCCCAACCGTATCTCGGCGGTGATCACCGGTGGGGCTTTCCCCCTACCGATCATCGTCATCGGCAACGAGGGCTGGGCGCAGGTGGACGGGCGCTGGCTGGAGCGACCGGGCGAGGTCATCCCCTATCAGGCGCGGGACGTCTGCCAGGCCCTCTTTCTTGAGCTGAACCTGTCAGCAGTGCAGTCTCAGTCGGAGACCGTGAACGGCACCGAGACACTCCACTACAGCCTGTCGGGGGTGGCGAAAGGTGAAGCGCTGGCCAAGATCATCGGCCCGGACAGCGACCCGAACTATCTCATTCAGAAGATATCGGTGGACGTCTGGCTGGCCGAGAAGGGCGGCTGGCCGGCGCGCATGGAGATCCGGGGCAGCGGCTTCTACGCCGACGGCCGCGAACTGCGGATGGAGCTGGTGATAGACATCAAGGACGTCAACAACAAGAAGATCAAGGTGGAGCCACCGACGTAGCGGCTGCCTGCCGGCAGAGGCTTCGCCTGAGGCGAATCCGCCTCCGGCGGAAACGCGAGACGGCAAGAGGGCTAGAGGAGGCGGCGGATGGGCTTGCGCCCGGGGCGGGGGTCGTAGTTGGCCTTGAACATCTCCAGCTTGTCACGCTCGATGAGGTACTTGCCAGCGAACAACATGGCGGGCACCTTCTTCTGCTTGATCAGGCGCCGCAGACTCTGGGGGTGAATACCAAGGGCTCGCGCTGCCTCTACGAGATCGAGGTAGTTGTCAAAGGGGGTACTAACCATCCCACTCTCCCCAGCCTATAGGTTCGCTTCGCTCACTACAGGCCTGGATGGGCCCGCGTCGGGCCGGTAGCCAGGCATTAACATGCTAATACGCATGAATAATTCTACCATGTGTGTCAAGCGGTTGCTCCCCGGGCTATGGGGGAATTCTTCGCCCCCGCCTGATGGTCACTAACTAAACAAAACACCCCTGCGGATTTATGGTCATGAACAAAGTAGCGGAGGCCTTCAGGCCTCCATGACTTGGGGTGGAAGCCTAAAGGCTTCCGCTACATCGCGCTATGCCGGGCTTGAGCCGTTATTCTCCTAATGCCCGTAAGACCATCGCCTACGAAGTCGTTGCCATGTCGGCTTATTTTGTCAAGGACCATAAGGGTGTGGCATGAATCCATACCGATGCCGCTCCCCGTTGTCGGGGCGGTCGCGGAAACACCACCCACCGATCATGACCCGGTTGTCCTACTCTTCCCCGACGTCGATCACCGTCTTGATGTCGCCGCCGGCCTTCTCCAGAGCCCCTGGGAAGTCATCCAGGGAAAGACGGCGGGTAAGGAAGCGGCCCAGGACGCCCGGCCAGCGGCTCTCCATCTCGGCCATGTGCTCCAGGCCCACTTCGAAGTAGCGGCGACTGGCGTTGACGCTGCCGAAGACGACTCTGTTCCCCAGCACCATATCCAGCACCAGACGGCCCACCGGCACCTGCTGCTCGCCCCGATAGATCGGGGAGTAGACGCCCACCAGCGAGAGAATGCCGTTGTTGCCGATGATCCCCATGGCCTGGAGAGCAGCCTCTGCATTCCCCGAGGCCTCGACGACGATATCGATGTTGCCCAGCTCCCGGGCCAGGCCGTCCAGGGGGTGCTCGCGCGTGCTCCAGTAGGTGGCGCCCATCGCCTCTGCCACCTGGGAAGCGGGGGTACCCCTGGCGCTGCGAGCCAGGGCGTGCGTTTCCAGGCCTCGCAATCGGAGGAGAGCGACCGCGAGCAGGCCGATGGCCCCTACACCCACGACGACGGCCGTTCGGGGCTGCCAACGCAGCCGTCCCTGGATGGCGAAGGTCTGAGACACCGCCTTCTCCACAACGCTCAGCGGCTCCAACAGCACCGCCACATCCTTCAGGGCCGGCGGCACCTTCACCAAGTATCGCGGCTCCTCGACGTAGCACTCGGTGAGAAAGCCGTGGATGCCTACGATGCCACGCTCTGTGAAGTTGCCCGTCAGACACATATCGCTCTCGCCGTTGTGGCAGTTGAGGCAGTCCTGAGGGCAGGGGCGCCTGACGGTGGCCACCACGTAGTCGCCCAGGGCCAGGCCCTGCGGCCCCTCGCCCAGCGCTTCCACCCGGCCCAGCGACTCGTGGCCGAGGATCAGGTAGTCTCCGCCGGGGGCGGACTCAGCGATGAAGCCACGGTTGATCTCGGCGTCGGTGCCGCAGATGCCCACCTGGAGGGTGCGGACCAGCACCTGGCCGGGCCCGAGGTTGGGCTCGGCCACCTCCACCAGGCGGGCGCTACTGGCGACGCCGGGCGTTACGGCAATGGCTCGCATGTCTTCTTCCCAAAGGCTAGGCAGAAACCGTCGTTACTAGATGAGAGTAAAAAGGAAGCTAGCTAGTGTCAAGCCGTCCTAAACCATCGCCAATGGCTGCAAGCTGGTGCCAACTAGCATGACTTAGGGCGGGTAGTTTGCCCGGCGCTGCCTGGCTTTCGCGCACGGTTCTCCACGCCGAAGCCGGTTCCTTGCCGTGCCTTGACGCCTCCCAGACGTTCTGGCATGATGCGGGCGCTGGCCTGCCAGCCTTCGGTGCCGACCCGATCGTCGATTATCGCCCCCTGCTGACGGAGGCGGGCTTCAGCGTCGATGTCTACGAGGAGGTGCCGGGCTGGCCGGAACCGATGACGCCCCCATACTCCGCCCTTCTGAGCGAGAGCGATGCCCTGAAGCAGAAAATGGGCGAGGTCGCCACGCGGGCCCTGATCCTTGAGCTGTCGATGACGCTGCAGCAGAAGCCCTACCGCCGTCGGGTGCTGGTCGCAGCGACGAGGGAGTGAAGCAAGAGTCTCGCCGAAGTTCGTTTGGCCGAGAGACAGGAGGCACATGGATGGTCCAGCATAACGACAAGCGCTACCGCGAGCTCGGCAAGCATTTCGCCAAGCACCCGATTGGCGCCGCCGAGACCGAGACGTTCATGGAGATTCTCAAGTTCTACTACGAGCCGGAGGAGGCTCACCTGGCCGCCCACATGACGTGGGACATGGAGCCCGAGGAGGTGATCGCCGAGCGGGCGGGCATGAGCCTGGACGACGTCTCGCGTCACCTGACGACGATGGCCTCCAAGTTCTTCATCCGCGGCATCAAGCGGCCGGACGGCGAGCGGGTGTTCCGCTTGCCCCTGATCCTGCCCGGCCTATTCGAGCTGCCTTTCGCGGTGCGTCAGAAGTCGCCCGACCTGGACCGGCTGGGCGACCTATGGGAGAAGTACTACGCCGAGGCGTTCGGGCGTCAGCTTCATACGGGGTTCCAGATGTCACGGGCGCTGCCCGCCATCACGTCACCCAAGGAGCGGGTCGTCCCGTACGAAGACGCCGTCAAGATCGTGGAGAACGCGCCCCCCGCGGTGATCCTCCCCTGCCCGTGTCGGCAGGCTGCCCGCAACTGCGATGACCCGCTGAACGTGTGTATCGTGTTCGGTCAGGAGTTCTACGGCGGAAACGAGCCGGGCCTGCCCGTGATGGACCCATCCCAGATGGTCAGCACGCCCCGCATGCGGCCAGCCCCCGCCGATGAAGTGGTGGAGGTGCTCAAGACCTCGGAGAAGGCCGGCCTGGTCCATTGCACCATGAACTCGCAGGAGGACTTCTGGGTCATCTGCAACTGCTGCAGTCACGCCTGCCACCTGCTTCGCGGGATAACGATGCTGGACATCCCCCACGCGGTGGCGCCCTCCAGCTACTGGGCGGTGGTAGACGAGGACCTGTGCAACGGCTGCGAGGTCTGCGTTCCCCGCTGCCAGATTAGCGCGATCAAGATGGGCGACGGCAATGTCGCGGAGATCGACTACGAGCGCTGCCTCGGCTGCGGGATCTGCACCTCTATCTGCGTCCAGGAGGCGCTACGGCTTGACAAGCGGGACGAAAGCATCTTCATGCCTGCCACCAACGCCGAGGAGCTGATAGTGATCCGGGGTCAATCCACGGGCAGGCCCTACCCCGTTCACCACCACCAGCCTGTCTAAAACCCGCAATGGGCGGAGTCATAAAGCTACTCCCACGCGAGGACGCAGCCTGGGTCGTGACCGCCTCAAGTTGTTTCGACAGGCACAGACATGCCCCACCGGTACCCCAGTATGATCTCGAACGCCCGTCACCGGGGCCCCGCCATGGGTGACTTCGAGGTCGATACTCGAGTGGAAGGATCCAGCGGGCGCTATCGGGCAAGCATCTGTCGGGACTGGGAACTGTGGGGACCGAACGGGGGCTACTTAGCCTCGATTGCGCTGCGGGCAGCGGTTGCAACAGAAGATGGCATCACGGCGGCGGGTTCGGGGGATCGCCGAAAGGCAGTCGGCGCAAAGGCGCTGCTTGCGGCAAAAACGCAGATGGCGGCGAGACCGCCCCACTAGGTCACTCTCTAGCTTATAGCGGGTATGTTATCCTGGCGGTAGCACTGGCAGAGCAGGAGACGAAAATGTACGACCGCACGAAGATGAAGGCGCTATCGCAGAGGCGGGCGGCCTGGGAGAAGCGCACCGCAGACGGCGGGCAGGAGCGCAACGACCGCTTCGTGACGACCTCCGGCCGCCCCATCCGCAGGCTGTACGACCCCAGCGACGTCGCCGCCATGGACTACGAGCGGGCTCTGGGCTGGCCGGGCGAGTACCCCTTCACGCGCGGCATCCACCCCACCGGCTATCGGGGCCGGATGTGGACGATGCGCATGTTCGCCGGCTTCGGCAGCGTGGAGGAGACCAACGCCCGTTTCAAGTATCTGCTGGAGCACGGCCAGACGGGCCTGTCGATCGCCTTCGACCTGCCCACCCTGATGGGCTACGACCCGGACCAGCCCCAGGCGAGGGGCGAGTTCGGCAAGTGCGGCGTCTGTGTCTCGTCCCTGGCCGACATGGAGATCCTGCTGGCCGGGCTGCCCCTGGCGGAGATCACCACCTCCATGACCATCAACTCCCCGGCGGCCGTGATTTGGGCGATGTACATCGCTGCCGCCGAGAAGCGGGGGGTGCCCCGCGGTGAGCTGGCCGGCACCATCCAGAACGACATCCTCAAGGAGTACATTGCCCAGAAGGAGTTCATCTTCCCGCCGGCGCCGTCCATGCGTCTGGTGGTGGACACCATCGAGTTCGGCAGCCGCGAGCTGCCCCGCTGGAACACCATCAGCATCTCCGGCTACCACATCCGCGAGGCGGGCTCCACCGCCGGGCAGGAGCTGGCGTTCACCCTGGCCGACGGCCTGGAGTACGTGCGCTGGGGCCTGGAGCGCGGCCTGGACGTCGACGAGTTCGCGCCCAGGCTCTCCTTCTTCTTCAACTGCCACAACGACTTCTTCGAGGAGGTGGCCAAGTTCCGGGCCGCCCGCCGCATCTGGGCGCGGGAGATGCGGGAGCGCTTCGGCGCCCAGAACCCGCGCTCCTGGTGGATGCGTTTCCACACCCAGACGGCCGGCTGCTCGCTGAGCGCCCAGCAGCCGGAGGTGAACCTGATGCGCACCACCATCCAGGCCCTGGCGGCGGTGCTGGGGGGGACGCAGTCGCTGCACACCAACTCCTGGGACGAGGCGCTGGCCCTGCCCAGCGAGAAGGCGGCTCGGCTGGCCCTGCGCACCCAGCAGGTCATCGCCCACGAGTCGGGGGTGGCGAACACGGCGGACCCGCTGGGGGGCAGCTTCTTCGTGGAGGCGCTGACCAACGAGATGGAGGAGGAGTGCTACAGCTACTTCCGCCAGATCGAGGACCTGGGGGGCGTGATCCCGGCCATCGAGGCCGGCTTCTTCCAGCGGGAGATCGCGGGGGCCTCGTACCGCTACCAGCGGGAGATCGAGACGAGGGAGCGGGTCATCGTGGGGGTGAACGAGTACGTGATGGAGGAGCCCATCGAGATCCCCATCCTGGAGATGGACCCTGAAGGCGAGCGACGCCACCGGGCACGGCTGGAGCGAACGCGCCGTGAGCGGGACGGCGGGCGGGCGAAGCGATGCCTGGAGGCGCTGCGGGAGGCCTGTCGGGGGGCGGACAACCTGATGCCCTACATCCTGGAGGCCGTGAACGCCTACTGCACCCTGGGCGAGGTATGCGGCGTGATGCGGGACGAGTTTGGGGAGTACCAGGAGGTGTCCGTCGTCTAGGGGGAGGGCCGTTGACGCTGGATGCGGCCTAACCTATCATAGGCTCCGCTTGCGTCGGATTCGAAACGAAGGATCGTACTCATGAGTGCCGTGGACATCATTGACCGGGCGAAGAATGAGGGGCGCACCGTCCTCACGGAGGTGGAGTCGAAGCAGGTGCTGGAGGAGGCGGGCATCCCCACCGCGCGCGCCCAGCTTGCCGCCACTCGGGAGCAGGCGGTGGCGGCAGCCCGCCAGATGGGCTGGCCGGTGGTGCTGAAGATCGTATCGCCGGACATCAGCCACAAGAGCGACGTGGGCGGGGTGCGCCTGAACCTGGCCTCGGAGGAGGAGGTGGCCGCCGCCTTCGACGAGATCGTGGCGGCTGCCCGCAAGGCGGAGCCCGAAGCGAAGATCGAGGGGGTGTCGGTGCAGAAGATGGCCCCGGCGGGCGTGGAGGTGATCATGGGGATGAGCAAGGACGCCCAGTTCGGGCCGGTGCTCATGTTCGGGCTGGGGGGCATCTTCGTGGAGGTGCTCAAGGACGTGGCGTTCCGCATCGTGCCCCTGGAGCCCCGCGACGCCCGCCAGATGATCCGCGAGATCCAGGGCTTCCCGGTGCTGGAGGGCGTGCGGGGTCCGGAGCCGGCCGACCTGGCGGCCCTGGAGGGGATGCTGATGCGCCTGTCGGCGTTCGTGGAGGAACACCCGGAGATCGCGGAGCTGGACCTGAACCCCGTCTTCGCCTACAAGGACGGCGCCCTGGCCGTGGACGCCCGCATCGTCCTGGCCTGAGGGGGTTCTTGGTACGGCATCATGAAGACCATAAGGCTGGGGCATGAGTCACGTAGGGGCAGAGCTTCAGCTCTGCCCAGGGGGGCCCCGGGGAAAATGTCCTGCCGTCCCAGCACAGCGCTGGACAGGACAGACCTAAAGGTTTGTCCCTACGAGGTTTGAGGGAGAGACCATGGCCCGTCGCAGCGTCCCCTCGTCCTGGCCCACCGGCCTGATCGAGGTAGGGGCCAACGCCTACGCCTACGTACAGGGGGACGGCGGCACCGGCATCAGCAACGCCGGCCTGA
>JAUYDU010000452.1 GCA_030691665.1 Chloroflexota bacterium | reverse complement strand
CTGGTAACCGTTCACCAGGGCAGCCTTGGCGTGCTGGCCATCGTGCCCGGCCTCTTCGCGAAAGAGCCGGGAGGTCCAAAGAGACCAGCGACGCTGCACCGCCAGGCTGATTTCCTGCTCTACATCCTGGCTGACCAACTTGTGGATGGCTACTTCCCTCTGCTGGACAGCATGGATGACCAGATGGACCAGCTGGAGGACGAGATCCTTGAGGAACCGACCCAGGCAATGTTGCACAGACTCTTCACGCTGAAGCAGCAGTTGGTCCTGCTGCGCAAGGTGGCGGGTCCCCTCCGGGAGGCCATGAACGCCCTCGCGGATCACCCCTATCCTGAGGTGCGGCGGTCCACCTCGCTCTATTTCCGCAATGTGTACGACCATCTTACCCGCGTGTACGAGATCATTGAGGCCAGTCGCGACCTGCTGGGCAACGCCCTGGATGCCTACCTCTCCACGGTGTCTAACCGGCTGAATGAGGTGATGAAGCGGCTCACCCTGGTGACCACCATCTTCATGCCTATCTCGTTTGTTGTTGGCTTCGGAGGGATGAACTTCACCCGTTTCGTTCCGTTTGAAGAAACCTGGGCATTCGCCATCGTGGTGACTGCCCTCCTGGTCATGCCGACAGGCATGATCTTGTGGTTCCGGCGCAGCAACTGGCTTTAGCGTGGCGATCTGTCGCAAAGGGCGCTGTCACGCCTTCGCCCCGCGCTGAGGAACCGGCTTACAGGCACACGAAGCCCCATGAACGGGGCTGGGTCCGCCACATCTCGTTCGGTGTAGGGTCCGGGTGCGGTCGCCTCGGCGCACATTGCGCTCCTGCTATGGCTGCCTCCCCAAGGCCGTCTCCCACCGCGCCAGGTCGCTGGGGCCCTTTACTTTTCTGGGCGGATGGTGTATATTCCGGAACTAGGAGGACTGGGTTCTCGCCTGGTTTCGGCGCGATAGCACTGGTGAGGTGCCGACATGCTTTTCCGGGACCGCCAGGACGCCGGGCGTCAACTGGCACTGCGTCTCGCTTCCTTGCACCTTGACCCCAAGACCGCCCTGGTGGTGGCAATCCCCCGCGGCGGCGTGGTGGTGGGCGCGGAGATCGCCGCCGCTTTGCACCTGCCGCTGGACGTGTACATCACGCGAAAGCTGGTCGCTCCGGGCAACCCGGAACTGGCCATCGGCGCCGTGGCCGCTGATGGTACCGTGTTCCTTGACGAGGACATGGCGCGAAGCGCGGGCGCTTCGGAACGTTATGTCGCGACGGAGACCGAACGACAGACACTGGAGATGCGGCGCCGCCTGCGCGTGTACCGCGGCGACCGGCCTCCCCCATTGCTGAAGGGCAAGGACGTGGTGCTTGTAGATGATGGCATAGCCACCGGCGCCACTACGCTGGTCGCCCTCCGGGCTCTGCGGCGACAGGCCCCCGCGCGGCTGATCCTGGCCATTCCCGTGGGCCCACCGGACGCTATCCGGCGCATGGAGAGCGAGGCTGACCAGGTGGTGGTTCTGGCGGCCCCGGATCCCTTTTGGGCCGTGGGCGCCTTCTTCTCGGATTGGTCACAAACCTCGGACCAAGAGGTCATTGCTTTGCTGAACCAACACAGGCAGTAGAAAATACGGGCACGGAGGCACCAGATGAGAATCTTCTCCAGGAGCGTGGCACTGGCACTCGTGGCTCTGCTGATCAGCGTGGTCGTCTTCGGTTACGGCAGCCAGGCCAGCGGGCCGCAGGCCGATGCGCCGTACATCGTGGGCACTCCCATCCCCATCGGCGGACATGATGGCGGCAGCGGACCAGAGGGCGTCGGTGTTGACCCCACCACCAACCGGATCTTCGTTGCCAACACCAACGATAACCGAATCTGGGTGGTGAATGGCGATGACAATACGGTCAACACCAGCATGTCCGATGCGCGCATTGGCGGACCCTTGGGCGTAGCGGTGGATTCGGCGGCGCGGCGCGTTTATGTGACGCAAAGGGACTTGAACACTTTGCTGGTCGTCAATCCCGACACGCTGGCCATCGTCAAGTCCATTGACCTGAGTGGCAAGGTGCCTGGTTTGCAAGTGGAGTTACCGCAGTCCGTTGTGGTCTGGCCTTCAGAGCATCGCGCTTACGTCGCGATGTGGGGATACTACCCCAACTACGAGCCCATCGGGTTCATCTATATTATTGACACCGTCACGGACTCGGTCATAGGCACCGTATCCTGTCCCGATCGCCACGCCTACTGGCTGGCTCTAGACGAGTCACGCGGACTGCTCTATCTGACGTTCTATCAGACTGGTGGGGGAACCTATATCGCTGCCATGAACACGAGCACTTACGCGATCTCAACAGTGATGAACGCTGATGCGGGCAATTACGTCCTGGGCAATCCAGCAGGGATTGCGGTTCGCCCGGCAAACGGGACCGTCTATGTGGCTCAAGAGAGCGGCAGCCCAGATACCGGTGCGCATCTCGCCATTTTCAGCTACAGCTCTGGGGTTTATGGCAAGGCGAAGGGCTATCCCGGCCTCGAGCTGCCGCTAGGGCGCCCTGTTGGCGTCGTCTACAACCCGGTTACCGACCGCGTTTTTGTGACGGCCTATCACCGGGACGCGGTCGTCTACGTGAACGCGGCCACCAATGGTGTGGAGGGCACTCTCGGGCTACCCACTAGCGACACGCCGCCAGCCACCGGGCCGCACATCGGCATGGCGGTCAACCCGCTCACCAGCCGGGTCTACGTGGCCAATCGCTCTTCGGGCACGCTTTCTGTCATCCAGGATGGCGCTGTTGGGCCAACCCCCACGCCCACCATCACCCCTACGCCCACGCCGCTGCCCTGCATGGCCGATGCCTATGAGCCCGACAATACGCCGGCTCAGGCCCGGGTGATCATTCCCACCTTCGGCTACACGCAGTCCCACAGCTTCTGCGGCACGGCGGCCCCCTGGGAGACCGATGAGGATTGGGTCACCTTCGCGGTGAATGCGCCCGTGATGCTCACCATGACCACGAGCAACCTCACCGGCGGCGCCGATACCATCCTGACCCTCTATGGTCCCGATGTGGTGACCACCACCTATCTCGCCAGAGACGACAACAGCGGCGGCGGGCTGGCTTCGCAGATCGTGTACCCGATCACTGACTCTGGCATGTACTTCCTGCGGGTGAACAACGTGAGCCTGGCGGCCACGGCTGCCAAGCTGAAGGCCATGGGCATCAGCCCGGCCGCCTCCGTCCCCCAGCGGAACTACGACCTGGCGGTGGTTGGCGGGCCGCCGCTGACCAACCGCGTGTTCTTGCCGCTGATTATCCGGGAATAGCTCTCCCATCGCGGCGGGGGCCCCGGAAGGGGGCCCCCCCCCCC
>JAUYDU010000519.1 GCA_030691665.1 Chloroflexota bacterium | reverse complement strand
TCACAGGAGGTCTCTAGGAGGCCCATCAGGTCCTGGGCGACGGAGGAAGCCTGTAGGAGGGGAAAGCGCCTCTTCTCCGGTGTGACCACGTCAGCCCCCTTCAAGCCCGGCGTGGTGTGCGGCCGCGGTGACCCACAGCTCTGTAAGAGACGGCGGGGTGCGCCACTCCCTCACCACGACGAAGACGTCCCCCTCCCGTCTCACCAAGAGCGGGTCTGGCTTCTTGACCTCGTCCCAGAACTCATAGCCAGCGAGGCGCGCCGAGATCGGCAGCTGCTCGCTGTGGTCCCAGAGCCCCCGCGGCCTCTCAAACAGCACCTTTGGCATGTTCATCCCTCCAGCACTCTGATACCCCTGGGCCCGGATATGGTGGCCACATCTCCGGGGTTCAGGACTACGGCCTTCCAGGTGATGCCTAGCTTCAGGATCCAGTACTCCACGCTCTGATTGCTCACCTGAAGCACCCTGGCCGTGCCCGTGAGGCCCCTCTTGTTCAGGAGATCAGGGAGCACCTGCTCCAGCGGGCCGCCGTAGCGCTGCTCCACTTCCTCCATCAGCCGGGTCTTGCGCATCCTGGGCCTCCTGTCGTTCCAGCCTCCAACGTTCCGCTAAGGCGGCGTCTTTCTGCCGCCGTATCGCTTCCTTCAGCTGGTCGCCGGGCTTACCTCCGCCAGCGCCACGGCCACCTGCCGCAGCGCCTCATCCGGCCACCTAGCCTTGCGCAGCAGCGCGAATAGCGTCCACTCCCTGTACGCGGACGCCACCGGCCCCAGGTGGATGTGTTGAGCCAGTTGCGACTCCGTATGTCTCACCGCCTGGAACCACAGCACCGCCTTCCACTGTTGCCAGAGCACGTCCGGTGCCATCGGTACCCGCTCCAGCGCCTCCGCGAAGCGTGGGCACACGTCGCAGCACCCCATCCAGAGCCGCACCGTCTCCAGCGACTTCCCGTCCCGCGCCGGATACCGGTACGCTCGCACGTTGGCGGCGTGCAGCGCCGCGTCTTCCGATGGCCCCACCACGATACGGCGCAGCAGGCGCGTAGCCTGTTCCAACATGAACGTCTCATCAGCCGGGGCCTCGGCCCCCGGGCTGGACATCGGCAACTCCAATAAATGTCGCACCAGCCGCCCCCCGGGCTGCTTCAGCGCCAGCGTGACCGTCCAAACCCCAGCCTGCGTGTTGTAGTCCCATCGGATGTGGTCACCTGAGGGATCGCCATGAACGATAACTTTCCCGGCGTGGCCCACCTCACTCACCGTCACGCCTGCTCCTTCCGGGTGATTGGACAGAAGACTGCACATCTCCTGCCCAATCGGCGGTGGCCTTTCATGCGGCCTTGCAAAAGCTGCACAGGCCCGGCTCAACCCAGTGACAGGCCTCGCCCGTCAACTCATCCGTACATGCGTCCTCATCCGTGCAGAGACACTCCCGGCACACCCGCCCCTCCGTCGGGGCCGTCGGGGGTGTCAGCAGTGCTCGGTCTCGGTCGGACACCTCTTGCCCACTAAACCGCTGCGTGTACATCGCTCTCCTTCTTCCTCGTCTCCTTGAGCCATCGCCAGGTCGCCCCGTCTGCCAGGTCGAAGCCCGTCAGACGAATCTCTATCTGGAGCTCGTCGCCGCCCAGGGCGTTGCCACGAAACTCCCGGACGGGGTGGCCCTGGAGGAGCGCGCGCATCTCACTCCTCCCCAGCTTGACCAGCACCTTCTGTGTCTTGCTCATCTCGTGTCCCCTCCTCTCATAGCTGCGATCTCCCTGTTGAACAGCCCCTGGGCGCGCAGATACAGCACCTCCATCTCCCGCCGGCTAAGGGGTGTCATCAGGCGTGGGCCTCCAGCTTGAGCTGGTACTGGGCCAGGGCGTCGTGCAGCCGCCTCAGGGCCGGCGTGGGGACCTCGGGCGGCGGCGCCTCCTTGGCCACGTCTGGTAGCGCGATGGCCACGTTGGCCTCCTTGCGGAGCCATGAGACGAGCTGGTGGGGCTTCACCAGCCCCTTCGCCAGTACGTCCTTGATCGCCGCCCACGTGGCGGCCCGCTCCTCCGCCTCGGTGGGTTGCTGCGCTACGTCCTGGTCGTCCTCCTGGAAGAAGCCCTCCACCGTGGCCTCGACGGGAGGTTCCGTCGGCTCCTCCTCGGGGAACAGGTCGTCGGGCGGCTCCAAGTCCGGCGGCGGCAGGATGAAGGACTCGCCCGCGGGGAGCTTGGCGTGCATTAGAAGGTCGGCCAGCTTGTAAGGCGCCGTGAGCCGGAGCACGTGGACGGTCTTCTTGACGCCTTCAGGCTGCACCTGGAGCGGCACCAGGGCGAGCGTCAGGGGTATGAGTTGGAGCCTGGGGACACCCAGCACGGACTTGGTGAGGCTCTTGACCAGGTTCAGCCCGGCCAGGACGTTCCGGATGGAGTTCCAGGAGGAGGTGTCCAGCTGCCAGATGCCGATGCCCGCTACGGTGGGCAGCATGAACTGCAGGTTCATCACCGGCTTGCACTGCTTCTGCGCGAACTCCTGGCACGACAGCGGGGGGCACTCGATCTCCCGCTGGATGGTCTTCTTCGTCTCCCTGGACGCCACGGGCCAGAAGCGGGGATGGCTCTGCTCCGGCGTGGGGAGCTCCCCGGTGGCCTTGTCCACGGCCTTCTCCAGGTCGACCCACCGTGTGGCCTTCTCTCCGTCCCCCCTGCAGTTGCAGGTGACAAAGACCGTCCCGTTACGGCGGGCTACGAACGTCCCGTTAGGGACGGTGATGCACCAGACCCGGCCTTCAAAGTGGATGGCAGTCGGTGGGTTCTTCAACAGGTGGACAGGGCCCTTGCAGACCTGGACTACCCATTGCCAAGTCTCGCGGCCCGTCTTGTAGAGATGCGAGCGGTGCCCTAACCGGGTACAAAGCTCCTGGAAGTCATCCGCCTGGCCCTTCCGGTGTCCTGCGTAGTAACGTATCCCGTGCTTCGCAGACGCGGAGCCGTTAGCCTTGACTAGGGCTGTGAACAGGACCCGCAGTTGGCGCGGTGAGGCACCGAAGAGGATGGAGCGGGGAATGCGATGTACCTCCTCCCCAAGCCATTGGAAGCATGAGGGCGCCTCTATCTTGCCCAGGAAGAAGCGGTGTAAGGGGCGAGTGGGCGCAGCTCGGTTCTGGGGGCCACCGACATTGGCCGTGACGCTTTCTCGCACCCTGCCAAAGAGCCGCTCCAAGACGCCGCTGATCTCCTCTACGTATGGCTCCTTGGCCTGGGATATGGACAGGTAGTGAGTCCGGGCTGCGCGCTCTTCTGTACTGAGCCTTTCTACGCCATGTCTGTGGCTGCGCAGCCAACTTGGTGGCTGCAGAGCTCCGTCGGCAATGACGAAGCCCAAGAGTGTGAGCGTATCATCCTGGATGGGCATATCTGGCTTCTCAACGACACCGGCCGCCGCCCAGCGCATCCCACTCCGGGGTGTCAGGGTCGCCGGGGAAAGCCGCCACTCGCCCCGGTTCCACCGGTATACAACCCGATGGTCGGGCGTAAGCAATGCGTCAAGGGAGCGGGTACGGAACTGCAACAGTTCCCCCGAGTAGGCAAGGACGACCTTTCGCAGCACAGGCTGTTCGGCGAAGGTGGCCAATTTCAGGTCCATGGTGAGGGCCAGCTCTCCCTCTTCCATGTCCTCAAGAGACCTCCAGCCATTGCTGGTCAGGATCTCGGTATCCTCGCTGAGGCACGTGAGCCCGCGGAAGCTGGAGTAGCGGCGGTAGTAGTGGCTGGCCCACTGGTCGGGATCGTCGGTGGGGAAGGCGATGGGCAACGACGTGGGCTTCTCGCCCAGGACGGCCTGGACCTCCGGGGGACAGACGAAGAAGTCCACCGCCCTGGGGTATGGCTTCTTCCCCTCCTCCTCCACCTTGATCCCTAGCCGTATCTTCCCAAGCCGGGGCAGCCTGGGTCGGTCGCTGACCCCCTTAATGGGTGACATGTGCTACCTCCTTCTCTACCAAAGCGAATACCCACGGTTCGATGAGGCGGCGATGACATCTGAGGGCAGCTTCTCGAATGCCACATACATGAAGCTGGCTCGCGCTCCATCCTTGTAATTCCCCCGCAGCTGCCACTTGATACGGCCTTGAGCGGTAGCCCGCTGGAGGCGCGGCCAGTCCAACAGCATCCAAGGGTGAAGTTGCAGGCGGTCCGTATGGTCATAACCAACGAAGTAG
>JAUYDU010000331.1 GCA_030691665.1 Chloroflexota bacterium | reverse complement strand
CTAGCGTAGACGCTCTCCTCTGTCTATAATGGCCCCCATGAGGAAGCTTCCTCTCCTGGCCGTCGCTCTTCTCTTCGTCCTCGTCACGTCCGTCCTGGACAGCGCCCATACCGCCGAGGGCGAGAGCTCGCCCCTGTACGTGGCCCTGGGCGACTCCCTGGCCTACGGAGTGGGCGCCAGCGACCCCACCACCAAGGGCTACGTTCCCCTCTTCCATCAGTACCTCCAGGGGACAGAGAAGCTCGCCGGGCGCGGTCTCACCCTCCTCAACCTGGGCATACCCGGCGAGACCAGCGCCTCCATCCGCACCTCGGGGCAGCTTCCCCAGGCCCTGGGCGAGATCACCAGCCGCAACAGCGACTCAGACCCCGACAACGACGTGGAGGTCATCACCCTCGACATCGGTGGCAACGACCTCCTGGCCCTGGTCGCTCCCAGCGGCGCCTGCATGACCGACCCCAACAGCGTGGCCTGCTCCCAGCAGTTCTTCGACTCCCTCACCACCTACCAGACCAATCTCACCTCCACCCTGAAGGACCTCAGGGCCGCCGCCGGGCCCCAGGCCGAGATCATGGTCGTCACCCTGTTCAACCCCTGGTCGGGCACCGGCACCGCCCTGGATGTCCCAGCCGACTTAGCCATCCAGCAGTTCAACAACATCATGAAGACGGCGGCCAGCGACCCTGCCATTGACGCCAGGACAGCGGACATCTTCGCGATCTTCGCCGGCAAAGGCTCCACCCTCACTCACATCCAGCAGGGAGACGTCCATCCCACCGACGAGGGGTATCGCCTGATAGCCGAGGCCATGCAGACGGCCACCCTGCCCCAGCCTGTTCCCCTCTACATCGCCCTGGGCAACTCCCTGGCGGCCGGTGTCGGCGCCTCCAAGCCTGTCCAGACCGGCTACGTCAATCTGGTCTTCGAGTACCTTCAGGACACCACCCCCTACGCCGAGACAGGCATCACAATCCTCAACCTCGGCGTGCCGGGGGAGACCTCCGCCTCCCTGCTGGCGACGGGCGCGCAGCTTGAGAAGGCCCTGCGAGAGATCGACAGCCGCCGCAGCGATGAGATCCAGGGCAACGAGGCCCAGGTAATCACCATCGACATTGGCGGCAACGATCTGCTGGCGCTCGCCCAGGGTGGCTCCCCCTGCCGCACCGACCCCTCAGGCGCCGCCTGCCAGCAGGCCGCCGCCTCCACCCTCACCGACTTCAGCACTAACTTCGCCCGCATCCTCACCGACCTGCGCCGCTCCGCCGGCCCCGATGCCCTGATCCTGGCCCTAACCCTCTACAACCCATATTCGGGGACCGGCGCCGACCTGGATGCGCCCGGCGACCTGGTGGTTCAGCAGCTCAACACCACCGTCCAGAGCGTGGCCAGCAGGGCCGGCATCGACGCCAGGGTGGCCGACATCTTTCCCGCCTTCCAGGGCAAGGCGCCTTCCCTCACCCACATCGACGAGACCCCTTCCGACATCCACCCCAACGATGATGGCTACCGCCTGATGGCCGACGCCGTCATCGCCGTCCTCGCCTCCCCCGCCGCCCGGGCCACCCCCACCGCCAGCCCGGCCACCGCAACCGCGGACTTGGGTGGTGGGGGCCTTCTTGGCAGCGACGGTTCACCGGCTCTGTACCTGGGCTTGCTCTCGGCGGGCGTCATCGTCGCCCTCAGCGCCGTCTTCCTGGTCTGGCGGCGCCGTTGCGGCTAGAGTGGGACTTCCCGCAGGCCAGGCCCGCAGGGAGGGGACGCCCAGGATGGCGTCGGAGGCTATGCAGGCAGGCCTGTCAACGGATAATCGAACGGATATCCGCCAGAGGCGGATCAGCCTCCGGCTGAAACGGATGAACAGCCATCCGTTAATCCGCTCCCCCATCCGTTGACTAATGGGCTGTTGCGTTCGCCAGACACATCGACAGTGCCCGCGAGGCGGCGTTCTCGGTAAGCCACAAATCTGGCCAGCATCTGGCACGCGTCGGCATATCTTGGAGACAGTACAAGCTACGGGTCGGGGTCGGGCTCGCCCCGACCCGTAGGGCCTACCGCTTGTAGTCCAGGACCATCACCTGGGTCTCGTGAGGCAGGTTGCTGGCGGTCAGGGAGAGCTTGGCCGTCGCTTCGGCACCGCTCAGGCCCATCTCCTTGAGGAAACGCTGTAAAGGCTCCAGGTCGGCCGTCGAGTGGGCCGTCTGGTAGTGCATCGGGATCACCACCCGCGGCTCCAGCAGGCTCACCACCTCGGCCGCCGCCGCCGCGTCGATGGTGCTCTTGCCCCCCACTGGCGTCAACAGCACGTCCACCCCGCTCATCTCCTCCACCTGCTCCGGCGTGGGCAGGTGCCCCAGGTCCCCCAGGTGGCACAGGCGAACGTCGTCCATCTCGATCACGTAGGCCGTATTCTTGCCCCGTTCCTTGCCCCTGCTGCTATCGTGGAAAGTAGCGACGCCAGCGATGAACACGCCCCCTATCTCGTACTCGCCGGGGGCAGTGATGAACATCGGCGTGCCCCCTACCGCCTTACGATAGCTGTGGCCGGGGTGCTCGTGGCTTATGGTGACGATGTCGGCCGTGGGCTTGCCGATGGAATAGCCGCTGGCAGGGGGACAGGGGTCAGTGAGGACGACAGCCTCGCGGCTGCGCAGGCGGAAGCAGGAATGGCCGAGCCAGGTGATCTCCATCACGTGCTAGCCTGGCGAGAGCCAGGCACAGCAGTCCTCCTTATCGACGGTGGGGAAAGGGTCTGCCCTGAGCGAAGCGAAGGGCGCTATTCGGGCGGTGGTAATCCGCCTTCCTCTTCCTCCCCGGCCCGCCGCCGCCACCACATGAGGGCCGCCAGGCCTGCTCCCACGGCGGCGATCAGAACCAGCAAGCGCTTCTTTCCGCCCCGCTTCTCCTGGCCCTCAGCGCTCTCCTCTTCTGCCATCGTGGTCAGCTCCTTCCCGTTCGCGAGACATATGAGGCGCCGACCGGTCGGCCGGCAGGTGGACTATAGCAGCGGCCACCGATGGGTGTCAAGAGGGTGGAACCTCGATAGCGTTCCGTTTGTTCATGCTTTGGAAAGGAAAGGATCCGACCCCAGCCTGAAGGCTGGGGCATCGATACGGTGCGCCAGAGGCGCATCCGCCTCAGGCGGAATTGCATGCCACCCCGACATGTCGGGGTGGTGCTGACCTCCCAAAAGCATGAATTGGCGAGACGCTACTGGAACCTCCACTTCCTTGACCGCCGCGTTATGGCTAACCTATACTGGCCCTGCCCCGATAGACAGGATTTCTTTCTGCCGAAGGGTGCATCCTGAGCCTGCCTGCCGGCAGGCAGGCTTGTCGAAGGGTTAGGCATGACCATCTCCTGGGACATCTCCGAGCTGGCCAATGGCTTGCGGGTGGTGACCACGCCGGTGCCCACCGCCCAGTCGGTGAGCGTGAACCTGTTCGTGGGCACGGGCTCACGGGCGGAGGAGCGAGGCGTTCAGGGGCTGGCTCATTTCCTGGAGCACATGGTGTTCAAGGGGAGCGAGCAGCGGCCCAGCGCCATGGCCATCGCCGAGGCCATCGAGGGGGCGGGCGGCGTCCTCAACGCCTACACCACGAAGGAGATCACCTGCTTCTGGAACCACCTCCCCTTCGAGAAGCTGGCGCTGGCGGTGGACGTGCTGGCGGACATGCTCCTGCACCCCCTGCTGGAGGCCGAGGAGATCGAGCGGGAGCGGTCGGTGGTGCAGCAGGAGATCCGGCGCAACCACGATCAGCCGGGCGTCTGGGTGGGCGAGCTACTCGCGCAGGCCATCTACGGCGACCAGCCGTTGGGCTGGAGCACATCGGGCAGCGAGGAGACGGTGGCCGCCATCCAGCGCCAGGACTTCCGCGACTACATGGACGCCTGGTACGTGCCGGGGAACATGGTTGTGAGCGTGGCGGGCAACGTCAGCCACGCCGAGGTGGAGGCCCTGGCCCGCCGCCACTTCGACGGACGCCCGGCCAGGGCTTTCCCTTCCTTCCTCCCCCTCGATTCCAATCCCCCTGCTGCTCAGCGGGTGGCCACGGAGGGACGCCCGATAACTCAGGCCAACGTGGCGATGGGCTTGCCCGCCTTCCCCAGGAAGGATCCTGACCGCTACGCCCTGATGATGTTCAACAACCTCCTGGGGCGAGGAATGAGCTCCCGCCTGTTCAAGGAGGTGCGCGAGCGGCGCGGCCTGGCCTACTCGGTGGGGTCGTCGGTCAGTCGCTTCTTCGACACCGGCCTGCTGCTGATCAGCGCTGGGGTGGCGCCCGACAAGCTGAAGGAGGCGGTGAGGGTGATCCTAGACGAGCTGAGCAGGCTGGTGGAGGAGCGGGTGAGCGAGGAGGAGATGGCCAAGGTGCGAGACTACAGCGTGGGGAACTTTCGCCTGGGGCTGGAGACGGCTATGGCCCTGGGGCAGCGGGCGGGCGAGCTGCTGCTGACCATGGACGAGATCGAGCCGATCGAGGTGGTGGTGGAGAAGCTGCGGGCGATCACCGCCGACGATATCCTGCGGGTGGCCGGCCGCGTCGTGCGTATGGAGAAGGTGACGCTGGCGGTGGTGGGGCCGGAAGCGGATAGCGGGGAGCTGGTGGAGCTGGTGGCGGAGGTAGGGGCGCAGCATCCTCCGGAGGCGGATCAGCCTCTGGCTGATGCTGCGCCCCTACGGACGTGGATGGAGCGATGGTCGCGCGAGGGGTTTTCGTCAATCTCCAGATCGATGGTTCGCTGTGCGCGAGCCAGGCGTTGTGCCGGGAGTGCGTGTCGTCCTGTCCGGTGGACGTGTTTTGCCGCGGCGAGGGGCAGGCGGCCCAGGTGGTGTACGCCAACGAGGACGAGTGCATCCTGTGCAATCTGTGCGTGGACCGCTGCCCGGCGGACGCGG
>JAUYDU010000302.1 GCA_030691665.1 Chloroflexota bacterium | reverse complement strand
CGGATCCTCGTCCAGCAACCGGCTCAAGCCCAGAGCCAGCCCCACCACCAACGCCAGCTCGATCACACCGTGGCCCAGGGCCAGCAGCGGCCCCGCCCAGAAGCCTCGCCGCATCGTCTCCCGCACGGTCAGGGTGGTCAGGGGCCCCGGCATGAGCGCCCCTGTGAACCCCACCGCGAACGAGGTGGCGAAGATGGCTGCCAGCGCTGCTCCCGACATCGTCCTCAGTGTCGCATCCCCTCTCGGGTTCGTCAACGCATAGAAGGGGGAGTGCCCCGACCCAGTCGGGGCCGGGGGCTTGGGGGTGTCCCCCAAATTCAAACATAGTCTCGGGCGGGCGGATGGGACAGAATTACCCATCCCCAGGCAGATCGAACGAAATAGTTCATGACCACAAATCCGCGGCTTGGACTCAAGCTGCGGGTTTCAACCCGCAGGGATCAGCCCCAGCCTTCCTCGCCAGAGGTCGAGTCCGCAAGGCCTTCAGGCCGGGGTCGCAGTAGACCCCTGGGCCGCTTGACGGCCTGCGCATTAGGATGTAGAATCCCCCCGATAAGTAGGCTTTTAGCCCCGCGGCTGTCTTCGCACGCTGGCGGGGAATTCCTACGGGCCACGGCTAGCGCCCGTCGGGAAAGGAGGCGACAGTGCAGACGATTGGAACAGCACGTCGTTGGCTGCTGGGGTTGGCCGCCTTCCTTGCTGTAGCAGCTCTGGTCCTCGCTTTCTCCGCCTGCGAGGAGGAAGAGGAAGCGCCAACAACCCCCAGGGCGACGGGCACCGGCACGCCCAGGGCGACGGGCACGCCCGGGGTTGCCGTCACTCCGTCCGCGGCTGGGCCCCTCAAGATCGGCATGCTCTTCGACTACACGGGCTCGCTGGCAGAGTTCGGGCCGAACATGGAGACCGGGGCTCAGTTGGCAGTCAAGCAGATCAACGCCGCCGGCGGCGTCCTGGGTAAGCCTATCCAGCTTATCAAGGCCGACTCGGGAACGGCACCCCAGGTGGGTGTGGAGGCGGCCACTCGCCTAGTGAACATCGATGGGGTGCAGGCCATCGTCGGCTCCCTCTCCAGCGGCGTGACCATACAGGTGGCCGAGGGAGTAGCGGTGCCCAACAAGATCCTCATGATCTCGCCGGCGTCCACCTCCCCCGCCCTCACCGGCGTTAAGGACAACGACTTCTTATTCCGAACCACCCTCTCCGACGCCGCCCAGGGGATCGTCCTGGCCGACTGGGCCGTGGAGCAGGGCTACCAGAAGGTGGCCACCACCTACACCAACAACGCCTACGGCAAGGGGCTTTCCGACCAGTTCGTGAAGTCCTTTGAGGAGAAGGGCGGCACGGTCACAGCCGCCGTCTCCCACGAGCAGGAGCAGACCAGCTACCTGTCGGAGCTCCAGAAGGCGGTGGAGGGGGATCCCGAGGTCCTGGTGGCCATCAGCTACCCGGTTGAAGCCACGGTCTATCTGAGGGAGGCCATCGAGAACGACCTGATCAAGAAGTTCCTCTTCGTCGACGGTACCAAGTCCCAGGACATCATCACCGCCATCGGCGCGGAGGCTCTGGAGGGAACCACCGGCACCTCCCCCAGCATGCCGGAGAAGGCCTCGCTGACCATCCAGTTCGACGCCGACTACAAGGCGGAGTACGGCAAGGACGTGCCGCCCCTGCCTTACATTCGCGAGTCCTACGACGCCGTCGTCCTCATCGCCCTGGCGGCCGAGGCGGCCAAGTCCACCGACCCGAGCAAGATCCGCGACCAGTTGCGCAAGGTGGGCGGCCCTCCAGGCCAGACAATCGGGGCAGGCGCCGACGGCGTCAAGCAGGCCTTGCAGGCCGTGCGTGCCGGCACCGACATCGACTTCGACGGGGCCGCTGGCCTCCAGAACTTCGACGCCAATGGCGACCTCCTCACCGGTGCCATTGAGATCTTCAAGATCACGGGAGGCAAGTTCGAGGTCGTTAAGGTCGTTCCGGTCTCCCTGGAGTAGGCGCAACCCCCCGATCGCCTAAAGCCCGGCGGGCCTGGCCCGCCGGGCTTTCATTCCTCTGGTGACCTGGTGGGAGCCCCCACTCGCCGGGCTTCCCGATTCGTCTCCCGCCTCATGAACAGAGAGACTCGCCTCTCCTCCCCCATGAGCCCGTTGGGCCGCAGGAGGAGCACGACGATTATGAGCAGGCCGATGAGGAGGTCGCGGATGTAAGAGGTGCGGGCCTCCAGAGCCTCAGGGAGATGGGGCTGGACTAGCCCGGTGACGGTCCAGAAGCCCCACACTACGTAGGCACCTAGGATCGCCCCTCGATTGCTGCCGCTGCCCCCCACCATAAGCATGGCCCAGATGATGAACGTGCCGAAGAAGTGGCTGAAGGTGTCGGGCACTATGGCGCCCTGGTTGGCGCTGTAGACTGCGCCGCCGATGCCCATGATCATCGCCCCTAGTACGAAGGCCTGCGTCCGGAAGGAGAAGATGTTCTTGCCGCTGGCGGCGGTGGTCAACTCGTCCTCGCGGATGGCCTTGAGCACGCGGCCCCAGGGTGAGCGAGCACTCCGTTCGATGGCGATGAAGATCAGGAACAGGATGACCACGGCGATGGCCAGGTAGACGTACTTGTAGTCCGGCGGCGACACCAGGTCATGGAGCGGGCGGGGGATGCCCGTCAGGCCGCGGGTGCCGTTCACCAGTCCCTCCTCCTCGATGGCGATGCGCCGGAAAACTTCGGCCACGCCGATGGTGGCGATGGCCAGATAGTCTTCGCGCAGGCGCAAAGCCGGTATGGCGATGAGGAAGGCCACCAGGCCCGATACCACGGCCGCCGCCAGGGCGCCCAGCACGAAGCCGGTCAGCCCGTCTAGGCCCAGCGGCCCCAGGCCCTCGGCCAGGTTCAGCCCTCCCACATACCTCACATACTGGCTGCTGGAGGGCTCCTTGGTGAGTAGGGCGCTGGTGTAGGCGCCCACCATGAAGAAGGCAACGATGCCGAAGTTGAAAATGCCCGTATAGCCCCACTGCACGTTCAGCCCCAGGGCAAAGATGGCGAAGATAGCCACGGTGGTGATGAACACCGTCAGGAAAGAGATGAACCCCCCCAGGCTCTGGGCGTCGTTGGCAGAGATGCCCACGACGCCCGCCGTGATGGCGGAGACCGCCAGGAACGTGATGACCCTTCCCTTGTCCATTAGGTCCTACCGAACAGGCCGCGCGGCCGCACCAGCAGGATGAGGATGAGGATACCGAAGGCCACCGCCGGCTTGTAGCCCGGCACCCCAAAGGGCGGGAAAGGTAGGTCAATGCCGACGACCACCTCCTGCGAGATGCCCACGATCATTGCCCCCACCAGGGCCCCCTGGGGGCTGCCCAGACCGCCCAGGATGGCGCTGGCGAATAGGGGCAGGAGCAATATGAAGCCCAGTTCCGGCTTCAGGTTGGACTGGATGCCCAGGAGGATGCCGGCCACCGCCGCCAGCGCCCCGCCGATGACCCACGTCCACATGAACACCAGCTCAGTATCTATCCCCGCCACCCGCGCCAGGTCGGCGTTGTCAGACATGGCGCGCATGGCCTTGCCCATCTTGGTTCGGAACAGGAGCAGGTAGACCAGGGCCATCAGCACGAGGGCAGTGGCGACGATGAAGATGTGGTCCGGCTTAAGCTTAATGTCGAACGGGAACTCCCTGGCCGGGTGGATACCGCTCACGTACAGTTGCTGGTCGGGGCCCCACCAAAGGAGCATGATCGCACGCAAGACGATGGCCACCCCGAGCGAGGCGATGGCCAGGACGACGGAGCTGCTCCCCCGCTGGCGTAGAGGTCGATACACGACCCGGTCGATCGCGATGGAGCCAACGCCCAGCACCGCCATCGCTACGAAGATGGCGAAGATCATCCCCCAGCCGAACGAGAGGGGCCCGATCCTCCCGCCGCCCACCAGGGCGAACAGGGCAACGTAGGCCCCGAACATCATCATGTCGCCGTGGGCGAAGTGGGCGAACTTCAAGACGCCGTAGATAAGGGTGATGCCGATGGCGCCCAGGGCGATGATGCTTCCAACGATAATGCCTGTCACCAGGTACTGGCGGGCGTCGATGACGCTCACCACCAGCAGCACCCCGAACAGGACCCAAAGGCTGGCGCCTCCAATGGCATCGGCGATCTGGGGGTAGTCCTGACGTATCCTGGCCACTCGGGCCACCGCGCTGGTGACAGCCTGGACCATCGTGGGGCCCCTCAGCCGCCCAGGTAGAGCTTGCCCACCTCGTCGTTGTTCAGCAGCCCTTCGCCGCTGCCCTCCAGGCGGTTCTGCCCCATGGCCAGGACGTAGCCCCTGTGGGACAGCCCCAGCGCGTGCCTGGCGTTCTGCTCCACCATGAGGATCGCCACGCCAGAGCGGTTTATCTCTAGGATCTTGGCGAAGACGTGCTCCACCATGTTGGGAGCCAGGCTGGCCGAGGGCTCGTCGAGCAGGAGAACGCGGGGCTCCAGCATCAGGGCCCGGGCCAGGGCGAGCATCTGTCTCTGCCCTCCGGACAGCTTTCCCGCCCGCTCGTGGGGCCTGGCCGCCAGGTCAGGGAAGAGGGCGTAGACCTCCTCCATTCTGGCGCGGTAGTTGTCGCGGCGGATGAAGGCTCCCATCTCCAGGTTCTCCTGGATGGTAAGGGAGGAGAAGACGTTGTCGGACTGCGGCACGTAGCACATCCCCTTGCGCACCATCGCCTGGGGAGGCCGCCCGGTCACGTCCTCTTCTCGGAAGACAACCCTCCCCCCCTTCAGCGGCAGCAGGCCGAAGATGCTCTTCATCAGGGTGGACTTGCCGGCGCCGTTGGGCCCGATGATGGTGACCACCTCCCCCTCCTCCACCTTGATCGACACCCCGTGCAGGATCTCCACCTCCCCGTATCCCGACACCACCTCGCGCGCTTCCAGCACGGTCACCGGTACTGCCCCCCCAGGTAGGCTTCCAGAACGCGCTCGTCGGCCTTCACCTCTTCGGCGCTGCCCTCGGCGATCTTCTCCCCGTTGCAGCACACAATCACGGGGTTGCACAGCCGCGTCACCAGGTCCATGTCGTGCTCGATGATGAAGAAGGTGATCCCCCTCTCGTAGCAAAGCTCCTCGATGTAGCTCACCAGGCGCTTCATCAGGGTGGGGTTGACCCCCGCCCCCGGCTCGTCCAGGAGCACCATCTGGGGGTCGCACATCAGGGTGCGCGCCAGCTCCAGCAGCTTCTTCTGCCCCGACGATAGGTGGCCGGCGTATTCGTCCCGCAGCTCCCACAGGTCGACGAACTTTAGCACCTCCAGCGCCTTGTCGTGGATCTTGCGCTCCTGTCTCCGCACCAGGTAGGGAACGAGCCAGGGGCTCCAAACGCTTTCGCCGAGCTGTCCCCCCGGCACCAGCATCAGGTTCTCCAGGACAGTCATCCCCTTGAGCTCGCGGGGGACCTGGAA
>JAUYDU010000295.1 GCA_030691665.1 Chloroflexota bacterium | reverse complement strand
CACGACGAGAAGCTGCGCCTCTTCGCCGAGGTCAAGGCGGCGCTGGACGGCCGCGGCGCCGTCATCGCCGGCACCGGCACCTACAGCACCGCCGAGAGCATCGAGCTCTCCCGCCAGGCGGAGAAGGTCGGCGTCGACGGCCTCCTCCTCACCGTGCCCTACTACAATCGCCCCACCCAGGAGGGGCTCTTCCGCCACTTCGAGGCCATTGCCAAGTCCATCAGCCTCCCATGCATCATGTACAACATCCCCGGCCGCACCGGCACCAACATGACGGCGGACACCACCCTCCGCCTGTCGCGCATCCCCAACATCGCTGGGGTGAAGGAGGCCAGCGGCAACCTCGAACAGATCGCCGCCATCGTCGAGGGCGCCCGCGAGGGCTTCCGCGTCTGGAGCGGCAACGACGGCGACACCCTGCCCATCCTGGCCGTCGGCGGCTACGGCGTCATCTGCGTCCTGTCCCACCTCACCGGCCTCCAGATGCGCCAGCTCATCGAGAGCTTCCTAGCTGGCCGCACCGAGGAGGCGGCTCGAATCCACCGCCGGCTGTTGCCCCTCAACAATGCCCTCATGACCCTGGCCAGCAACCCCATCCCCATCAAGCACGCCCTTAACCAGATCGGCTTCCGGGTAGGGCCGCCCCGCCTGCCCCTGCTGGCCCCTGACGAGGCCACCGGCGACAAGATCATGGCCGAGGTGCGCCGCCACCACATCGACCTGGCAGTAGCCGTATAGGCCAAAGCCAACGGGGCCACTGCTGCCCAGGGAAAGATAGACCAACGCCTTACGCCAGGCGGAGGTGAGACTGATGAAGCGGCGCGGGCCAGCCGTTGCCGGAATGGCCGCCCTCCTTCTCGCCGCCTTGCTGGCGACAGCCTGCGGCCGTGATACCTACATCGGCGAACCGGCGGCGCCGCAGAACTCGGAAATACTCTTCACCAGCATTCGCTTCGAGAAGGACCGCCTCCTCGGCCGCCTGTTCCGCCAGGTCCGCGGCGCCCCGCACATCGTGGGAGGCGTTCACAGGATCCAGCCCGACGGCAGTGGCCTTAAGGTCGTCGGGCCCCGCACCTACGATGCCGTCGTATCCCCCGCCAACGGTTACGTGGCGCGGGTGCAGGCCGATGTCCCCGACGGCCCTACCGACATCCTGGTCTACACCATGGACGAGCAGGGCCGCCGCCACAAGCTCAGCCTGACCAACACCCCGGACCGGTGCGAAACCTCTCCTGCCTGGTCGCCCGACGGCACCCGGCTGGCCTTCGTAAGCTGGGCGAGAGACGAGGAATGGGGCTGCTCGGTGGGAGGTTTGCCCTATGAGGGCCCGCCGCCGGGGGCAGTGCCGGTCAAGCCGGGGGCGCCTCTACCCACTCCCGAGCTGGGAGGGACGGCAGCCCTGCCTGCCTCGGGCGGCATGTGGCTGCTCGAGGTCCTGGACGTGGAGGGGGCCGCAAGAGTCACGGCCGACGTGCCTGCGGGCCCCAGCTCCCTGCTCTGGGCGCCCAACGGGAAGGCCCTCGCCGCTATCTACTACGGCCCAGTCTCCCAGACCTTGCTGTTCAGCGTCGAACCAGACGCTCTAGCGGAGACTTACCGCATCTTGGAATCGCCAACAGAGCTCGCCTGGTCGCCCGACGGCACAGCTCTTGCCTACGCCTTCGTCGCCTTTGACCCGACGGGGCAAACGGAGGCCACTCGTATTTTGCTGGATGGCCCAGGGGGAAAGGAGCTTGGCCGCCTGCCGGGACGTCTGGTCGGCCGCCTCAACTGGTCACCCGATGGCAGCACTTTGGCTTTTCTCATTGGTACCCCCCTCCGAGGCACTGGGCCGGTGACTCCCTCTGAGCTTGGCGGTTTCGAATGGTCAGGCTCGGCCGACCTCTATCTGGTGAACGCCGACGGCACCGGCCTCAGGGTGCTGGCTACCTCCACCGCCGGGCTGGCCTGCCCCGCCTGGTCTCCCGATGGCACCCGCATCGCCTTCCTGGAGTTCGCCATCTTGCCGCCCGTTCAATCGGGATTCCCGATGGAGGCCCGTCCTAACCTTCTCTCGGTGGTCGACGTGGCCACGGGCGAAAAGCGCCAGGCTGACCCTGACCCTACCTGCCCCCTGGCCTGGTCTCGCGGCGGCGACCGCATCGCCTACGTCGGCGTCGCCCGCTCGGAAAAGAAGGAGCGGGGGCCGCGGGAGCCCCCGGAGGAGAAATTCTTCTGGAGCCTGTTCGTCATGAAAACAGACGACGGCAGCGTGGCGGAGATCGCCGACGATGCTACCCCCCAGACGGCAGGCCTGACCGGCGAATCCCGCATCGCCTGGTCGCCCGATGGCGGGCAGATCGCCTTTCTCCGCAGCCCCGACTGTCGTCATGTCTGGTGCCCCTACGGTCGCCTCCACGTCGCGAGCGCCGACGGTAGCCGTCTCAAGAAGCTCACTGCCATCCCTGTCGAGCATATCGTGGGCTGGGTGCAACGCCAGCCGGGAGGCTGGCCGTGAGAAGGCCCAGGCGTCGCGTCGATCCCGCCGAGCTCGACCGCTGGGTACGCGAGGGCCTGATAACCGAGGAGCAGAAGCAGCAGATCCTGGCCGCCGCCGCTGAGGCGCCAGCGGCCGTTGTCGCTGAGGCCAGGCGGCTTGACCTGGTGACGGTGGCCTACTACCTGGGCGGCCTCCTCGTCTTCTTCGCCTACGCAACCTACCTCGGCTTCCAGTGGCGAGAGATGCCCGATCCAATGCGCCTGGCCGCGTCCAGCCTTTCGGTGGTGGGCATCGGAGCCCTGGGCCTGTATCTGCGCTCAGCCGGCTTCCGTCTCGGCGGCGAGCTGCTCCTTCTGGCCGCCAGCGCCGCCGTGCCCCTGACCATCCACAGCGTCCAGTTGGCTCTGGGCGTCTGGCCGGACATCCTGGAGGAAGACCTCACCTACGGCGATTTCGTCGGACAGGTTACTCCCTCCTGGGTGGCCGTAGATATCGTCTCGCTGGCGGTAGTAGCTGCCGCTCTGATCTACCTGCGCGTGCCCCTGCTGGCCCTGACCACCGCCGCCCTGGGCTACTTCCTCCTTCTCGACGGCGCCGTCTGGCTCGATGTGCAGATCGGCGGCTCAACCATCTGGGGCAACCTCGAGTCCTCGCTGGTGGGTGTTGGCGGCCTGGCCCTGGCCCTGGTGGGGTTTCTCCTTGAAGGCAGGACCCAGCGCAACTACAGCTTCTGGTTCTACGCCGGCGGTCTGGTGGGCATGCTGTCAGCCCTGGTCGACGGTGCCGACGTCGTCAGCCGCAACCTGGCGGGCTTCCTGTTCGCCCTCGGCGGGGCCGTGTGGATCGCCGCCGCCATCTATCTAGAACCTCGCTCCCGTGCCCCTGCTCGCCGCGCCAACCCCTTGCTGTTCCACCTCTTCGGCCTGGCCATCATCGTCATCGGCCTGGGTACGCTGGCGGTGGGCGCCGAGGACGTGGCCCCCTTGGGCGTGCTCTACTTGGTGGCCGGGGTGGCTCTTCTGGCCCTATCCGTCTGGCTCCAGAGGCTGCTGTTCGCGGCCGCCGGCGGCCTGGCCATCTTCATCTACGTATCGAAGCTGGCCTTCGACGTCTTCAACGTGCCCCGGGGCGGCCCTTCCCTGGGCTTCGCCTTCGTTCTGGCAGCCAGCGGCCTGGCGATCATCCTCGGCACAGCCGCCCTGCGCCGCTTCCTCGTGCGTCGACGGGAGGGCCGCTAGCTCAGCCCAGAACTACGCGTCCCGCCTCCCCACGTACTCCCGCCACCGCCGTTCCAGCGTCCGCTGTCCCCAGCGATAGCCTATCGCGTCGCCCAGCCAGTTGGCCACGTTGGCCGCCGCCACGTAGCTCGCCCCCAGTACCAGCACGAAGGCCAGGACGTTCCACCAGAAGGGCAGGGTCGCCATCACGAGCAGGGACAGGGCCAGCCCCACCGCCAGCCCGCCCCAGGCCAGCGACCGCACCACCAGCGACTCGCGGTCGCGCTTGGCCCGCACCATATCGAACACCTCGGCCGGTATCTGGCGCGCTGGCGGCCGCGCCGCCGTGCTCAGGCCGCAGTGTCCGCACTCCTCTTGGGCCGGCGCTAGGGGATTGTAGCAGTAGCCGCAGAACCGCCCCGCATTGGGCGCCTCCGCGCGTGTGATCTCGACCAGCAGGGCCTCCAGCCGGGCCGAGAAGATGGGCCTCCCCTCGGCCTGGGGTTCGCTCATATCCGATGGAAGGAGAACTCCTCGCTCTGGAGCAGGGCCACCAGCAGCAGGATCGCCACCGCCACTACCAGGTTGATAGTGCTGACGAGTACCGACTGGCGCCGCAGGGCGGCTTGCGCCCGAGGCGCATCCGCCTGGGGCGGAGCCTCCGGCCCGTCCTGACCCGCCTCCAGCAGCGCCATGAGCCGCGGCCCTATCACGTAGCTGTGCCAGGCGGTGAGCAGGATCGTCAGCGCCACCAGCGACAGCTTCGTCACCAGCAGCCAGGCGTAGCGCAGGTCGAAGTCGAATACGTCGAACTCCTCCTGCTCCTCCATGACGTTGAGGATGCCGCTTACCACCAGCACGGCCATGGCCACCCACGCCACGATCGCGAACCGCTTGGTGAGGACGAGCACCGCCCGGTAGCGCGCTGCTGGCTCTTCGACCGTGCGCAGGGCAGGAGTCACGGCAGCGAACATGAAGATCTGCGGCCCTACCCAGGCGGTGGCTGCCACCAGGTGGATCCAGAAGCGAAGGGCCTCCGCCATGTTGCCTGGTCAGAAGACGGGGTTGACGATGATGGCCTGGTCCCGCTCGGGGCCCACCGACACCAGGTCGATCGGGCAGCCGATGAGCTCCTGGATGCGCTCGACGTAGGCCTTGGCCTGGGGCGGCAGCTCCTCGAAGGCTCGAATCTGTCTTGTGTCCTTCTGCCAGCCGGGCAGCTCTTCGTAGACGGGCTGGCAGCGGGCCAGGGCCACCGAGCTGGCCGGGAACGTCCGGATTGTGCTTTCCCCCAGCCGATAGGCGGTGCAGATGCTGAGGCTGGGGAACCCGTCCAGGACGTCCAGCCGGGTGAACGCCACCGAGGTCAGGCCGTTCAGACGGGCGCTGTAGCGAGCGGCCACGGCGTCGAACCAGCCGCAGCGCCGGGGCCGGCCGGTGGTCGCCCCGTACTCCCAGCCGCGCTCCCGCAGGGCGTCGCCCATCTTGTCCACCAGCTCGGTCGGCATCGGCCCATTGCCCACCCGCGTCTGGTAGGCCTTGTACACCCCCACCACCTTCGATACGTGCACGGGCCCGATCCCCATCCCGACGGTGGCGCCGCCCGCCAACGACGATGGCACGGAAGAGGTGACATACTCGTAGGTGCCGGCGTCCAGGTCTAACAGCGCTCCCTGGGCTCCCTCCAGCAGCACCGTCTCGCCCCGATCCAGGGCGTCCTGCACCAGCGCCGCTGTGTCGGTGACGAACGGGCTGAGCTGGGGCCCGTACCCGGCGTAGGTGGACGATACGTCCTCGAACGACAGCGGCTCAGCGCCGTACAGCTTCTGCAACACGGCGTTCTTGTAGGGCAGGATGAAGGACAGCCGCTGGCGGAAGGCGTCCGGGTCGATCAGGTCGCCCATGCGGATACCCAGGCGGCCCACCTTGTCGGCGAAGGCCGGGCCCACGCCCCGACCTGTGGTGCCAATCGCCGCCTTGCCCCGTAGCTCCTCGTCCAGGCGGTCGATCAGGAGATGATAGGGCATGATGATGTGGCAGCGGTCGCTGATGTGCAGCCTCTCCACGCTCACCCCCCGCTCCTCCAGCTCCCCGATCTCCTGGAGCAGGACGGCCGGGTCGATCACCACCCCGTTGCCGATGATGCACTCCTTGTCCCCGTAGAAGATGCCCGCCGGCACCAGGTGGAGGCGGAACTCCCCTAGCTCGTTCACCACGGTATGGCCGGCGTTGTTCCCCGCCGAGTAGCGCGCCACGATGTGGGACTTGCGGGCCAGCAGGTCCACCACCCGCCCCTTGCCCTCGTCGCCCCACTGGCCGCCGACAACAATGATCGCTGGCATAACTTAGGGGCCTCGTCCGGCTCCCTGGCCGGGATGGCCCCTCTCTCCCTTCCTTTCGAGTCCGCGCAGAGTATAGCAGGAAACGGGCCAAAGGGTCAAAGTAGATGTAGGCAGGTATCTTATGGTCATCAACAATTTAGTCGATCTCTGCGGGTTAAAACCCGCAGCTTCGATCCAAGCCGCGGATTTCAATCCGCGGGGAAAGCTATTTGTTTAGGGCCTTTAGCTGCCTGCGAAACTAGATATGGGCAGGTAGCTTTCGCGGCTGCCCTATCTCGAGAACCACGGCCACACCACCGCCGCCAGCGACACGACGGCGACGTGCGCTCCGCCGATGATGGACAGGACCTCCGCCCGTCGCCAGTCGGCCTGGACAAGGCTGTAGGCGACCAGCGCCCCGAACGCTCCCATGAACACGCCAATGACCAGCTTCGTGCGGGCGGCTCGGCTGTCGCGAAGGCGGATGCGGCCTGTCACCAGCACCACAGCGCCCGTCGCCAGGACAAGGGCCACGAACAGGGGATACATTCGGCCGGGCTACCTCCCCTTGTACTCCGGCTTGCGCTTCTGGGCGAAGGCCAGCGGCCCCTCGCGGGCGTCCTCGCTGCGCAGCACCTCCCCCGCCTTCTTCCCCTCCAGGGCCAGCCCCTCCTCCAGGCCCAGGTCCAGCCCCCGATACGCCGCCTCCTTGATCGCCCTCA
>JAUYDU010000284.1 GCA_030691665.1 Chloroflexota bacterium | reverse complement strand
CCGACGCCCGGATAGTCCAGCCCGGCCGAGATGCTGTGGGTGTCCAGCACCTGACCCCATTCGTCCTGGAGGAGGTAGGAGAGGGAGCCGTGGAGGACGCCCGGGCGGCCTCGCCCCAGGCTGGCGGCGTGGCGGCCGCTGTCCAGGCCATGACCGGCGGCCTCTACGCCCACGAAGCGAACGCCGGCGTCGGCGTAGAAGGGGTGGAAAAGGCCCATGGCGTTGGAGCCGCCGCCCACACAGGCGATGGCGTAGTCGGGCAGGCGCCCGGCGGCGGCCAGGATTTGCTCGCGCGCCTCCTGGCCGATGACCGACTGGAAGTCGCGCACCATCATCGGGTAGGGGTGAGGGCCGACGGTGCTGCCCAGGAGGTAGTGAGTGGTGCGGACGTTGGTCACCCAATCGCGGATGGCCTCGTTGATGGCGTCCTTGAGGGTGCGGCTGCCGCTGGTCACGGGCACGACCTGGGCCCCCAGCAGCTTCATGCGGAAGACGTTGAGGGCCTGGCGGGCCATGTCCTCCTGGCCCATGTAGACGAGGCAGTCCAGGCCGAGCATGGCGCAGACGGTGGCCGTGGCCACGCCGTGCTGGCCGGCCCCGGTCTCGGCGACGACGCGGGGCTTGCCCATGCGCTTGGCCAGCAGCCCCTGACCGAGGGCGTTGTTGATCTTGTGGGCGCCGGTGTGGGCCAGGTCCTCTCGCTTGAGGTAGATGCGGGCGCCGCCCAGGCGCTGGGTGAGATGCTCGGCGAAGTAGAGAGGCGTGGGCCGGCCGGCGTAGTCGCGCAAGAGGTTCGCCAGCTCTCGCTGGAAGAGCTCGTCCTGCTGGACCTGGGCGTAGGCCTCGGCCAGGTCGGCCAGGGCAGTCATCAGGGTCTCGGGGACGAACTGGCCGCCGAAGGGGCCGAAGTGGCCGCGGGCGTCAGGGAGTTCAGTCCTCACGCTATTGCAGCTAGGTCGACTTCTGGCTCGCGCGAGCTCGTGCCCGCTTGGAACCGCTCACCTTGCTGGCGTCAACCGCGAGGGGGAACGAGGGTTCCGCACGCTGAAGGCCGATGCCGTCTATCAAGGTGATAGCGGCGGGATGGGTAGCGCCTTCCACGTCGATGTTCCCTCCGCTAAAGCGAAACTTCACCAGGATGGCCCAGTGTCCGGACGTGATACCACGGTCCTTCACCATGAGCTCGGTCAGTTCCCTGTTCGTGTATAGGACCTGCTCCACCTCAGGCATTCTGGCGCTCCCTCCTTGCAATCGGACCAGTGACGGCATAGTTGGCCACATTTGGCTCGACAAGCTCTTCGGCAGGCAACTTCACTGCCTCCATCGGCAGACCAGGCACATTGAAGGCCACTTTGAGGTCGGCTTGAGTGAAAATGATCTGAGTAAACCTTGCCTGAAGGCCCGCCGCCACCCTTGCTGCGATTTCATCGGCCATGTCCTGGCCCGCGACATGTGCCTCGATTGCAGTCACCAGATACTGGTTGAGGCTAACACCCTCCAACTCCGCCCTTCTAACCGCTTCCCGATGAAGTGACTTGGGCATCCTCAATGCTACGTGGCCGCTGTAGCCGCGGGAGGCCGCAGGGCTGGGAATGGCCTGGCCCGCGTCCAAAGCAGCGGCGATCCAGCCTTCCATGGCCTCCTCGACGTTCTTGATAGCTTCCTCCGGAGTATCGCCCTCACTGAAACAACCCGGAAGCTCAAGAACCTCAGCGAAATAGCCCCCCGAAGGATCAGGGACAAGAACCCTCGAATAGGGTGCTGAAAGGTACTCCGCAACCTGCGCCGGCTCCGCCATGTCTAACCCTCCACTTCATAGTCGCGTTCGAGCTCGTCCAGTACCCTGTCAACCAGCCAGGAGTTGAGCGCTCCTGGATGGTTGGGGATCGAGAGTGGCGTCCTACCCGGCTTAACGAATATGTGATGGCTGCCACTCACCCGATCCAGCTCCCATCCTGCCGCCTCGACGAGGGAGCGAAGCTCTTGGAAGCGTACATTCGCCGTGCGCTTCCGGAAGCGCGCTATCCTGCGCCGGACATCCATAATGATACCATATATGATATCATACCACTTGTCAAGTGGTATGATATCAAGACGTGGAGAACGGGGAGCTACGCTTGAGCTGTTGGCAACGAGTTGGAAACAGAATCTTCACGCGCTCGCCTCCCTAGCGGCCGCGATGAAGGCCCGAATCTTGGCCACGTCCTTCACGCCGTCCGTCTCCACGCCGCTGGAGACGTCCACCGCCCACGGTCGCACCAGGCGCACCGCCTCGCCCACGTTGTCGGGGGTGAGGCCGCCGGCCAGGACGATGGGGAAGCGGCGGGCCACCTGAGCAGCCACCACCCAGTCGAAGGTGCGGCCGCTGCCGCCGAGGGCGTCCTCGGCGTGGCTGTCCAGCAGGGGCACAGCGCCTGGCTCCAGGCTGGAGAGGACCTCTTGGCCGGACATGCCGGGCTTGACCTTTACCGCCTTGATGACGGGGCGAGAGAGCTTGTGGCAGATGTCCCAGGGCTCGTGGCCGCTGAGCTGGACGAGGTCGAGGCCCGCCGCCTCGGCCGTGCGGTTGATGGTCTCGGGGTCGGCGTCGGCGAAGACGCCCACCAGCAGCAGCCGCTTCTGCGCCAGGAGGGCCTGGATAGCTTCGGTTCCGCTGCCCGCGGCGGACAGGGGCGCGCCACCCAGCGCCCGAGCGACGGCCTGCGCCTGCTCGACGCTCACCCGGCGGCGGCTCTCGGCGAACACCAGGCCGACGAAGTCGGCCCCCGCCTGGGCCGCGGCCAGGGCGTGGGCGGGCTCACGGACGCCGCAGATCTTAACCCGGGTCAAGTCGACTCGCCTCACTGGGCCGTCCAGCCGCCGTCCACGGGAAGAATCACGCCCGTCAGGCAGGAGGCCTCGTCGGAGGCGAGATAGAGGGCGGCGTAGGCCACGTCCTCCGGCTGGGCCAGCCTTCGCAGGGGGTGCTGCTGGATCAGGTAGCGGCGCAGGTCCTCGGTCAGAACGGCCTCGACCATGGGCGTCTCGGTGGTGGTGGGGCAGATGCAGTTCACCCGGATGTTGTCCGGCCCGTAGTCGACAGCCATCTGGCGGGTGAGGGCGATGATCCCGCCCTTGGCGGCGTTGTAGGCGGCGTGGGCGGGGATGCCCACGAGACCGTTGACCGAGGCGATGTTGACGATGGCTCCGCTGCCCTGCTCCAGCATCCGGGGGATGGCATGCTTGCAGCAGAGGAACACCCCCCGCAGGTCCACAGCAAGCACCCTGTCCCAGTCCTCGACCTTCGTATCGGCAGCCTTGCCCCAGAACTCGATGGCGGCGTCATTCACCAGGATGTCCAGGCGGCCGAACCTGTCGACGGTGGCCCGCACGGCCGCCGCCACGTCCTCCTCCTTGGACACGTCGCCAACCAGGGCGACGGCCTCGCCGCCGCGCTCCCCGATCAGGCGGGCGGTCTCGCCGCCAGCCTCGCAGTTCCAGTCGAGAATGGCCTCCCTGGCGCCCTCGGCGGCGAAGAGCAGGGCGGTGGCGCGGCCGATGCCGGAGGCGGCGCCGGTGACGAGGGCGACATTATTCACAACCCTCATGCGAACAGCTCCACGATTCTCGCCCCGGGGTCGTCCGCCGTCACCAGCGCCTCGCCGATGAGGACGGCGTGCACGCCGAGGCGGCGCAATCGCTCCACGTCGGCGCGGGTGTGGATGCCGCTCTCAGCCACCACCAGCCTGTCATCGGGGATGAGCGGGCGCAGGCGCTCGGTCACCGCCAGGTCCGTCTGAAATGTGTGCAGGTCGCGGTTGTTGACGCCAATGATCTGGGCGCCGGCGGCAAGGGCGCGCTCCAGCTCCGGCTCGTCGTGCACCTCCACCAGGCACTCCAGGCCCAGGGAGCGAGCGAGGTCGATGAACGCGGTGAGGAGGCCGGGGTTGAGGATCGCGGCGATAAGGAGGACGGCGTCGGCGCCGTAGGCCCTGGCCTCGAACAGGTGGTACATGTCGAACAAGAAGTCCTTGCGCAGCAGGGGCGGACGGGCGTCGCCCTGGCCCTGCCTACGGGCGGGCAGGCTGTCCAGGGCTGCGCGGACAGCCGTCAGGTCGGCCAGGCTGCCCCGGAAGTGCTGCTCCTCGGTGAGCACCGATATGGCGGCGGCGCCGCTCCGGGCGTAGATGGAGGCCAGGGCCGCCGGGTCGAGGTCGGCGCGCAGGATCCCCCTAGAGGGCGAGGCGCGCTTGACCTCGGCGATGAGCCTCAGGGATGGCGCGCGCAGGGCCCGGGCCAGGGACTTAGTCGGCGGAGCTTGACGCGCTCGCCTGCGCAGGACGCCGAGGGGCTCCTCCTGGAGGCGGCGCTCCAGCTCCCGGCGCTTATCGGCCAGGATGTGGTCGAGGAAGGAATTGAATCGGGCCATGGGTCAAGAGTCGAAGCTGCGGGTGATCTCGATGAAGCGGTCGAGCTTGGCGAGGGCGGCGCCGCTATCGATAGCCCGGGCGGCCAGGGGCACGCCCTCGGCCAGGGCGGGCGCCTTGTCGGCCGCCACCAGGGCGGCCGCCGAGTTCAGAAGGACGATGTCGCGCAATGGCCCCTTGTCGCCGCCGAAGACGGCTCGCATGGCGGCGGCGTTCTCCTGGGGCGAGCCGCCCTTGAGCGCCGGGCCGGAGGCGGGCGGCAGGCCCGCTTCCTGGGGTGTCACCGTGTAGGAGCGAACGCTGCCTTCCTTCAGCTCGTGGACGAGGGTGGGGCCGGCGAGGGTCAGTTCGTCCAGGCCGTCCTGGCCGTGGACGACCAGGGCGTGGCGGCAGCCCAGGCGGGCTAGCACCCTGATCATCTTCTCGCCGATGGCGGCGTCAGCTACCCCCAGGACCTGGGCCTGGGCCCCCGCGGGGTTGGTGAGGGGGCCGAGGATGTTGAAGACGGTGCGCACGCCGATCTCGCGCCGGGGGCCGGCGGCGAAGCGCATGGCTGGAGGGAAGGTGGGGGCGAACATGAAGCCGACGCCCACCTGACGCAGGCAGTGGGCCACCTGCTCCGGCGGCAGGTCAATCTT
>JAUYDU010000195.1 GCA_030691665.1 Chloroflexota bacterium | reverse complement strand
AAGCGGGCTGGCCACGCCTACCGCTTCACCGTCCCATCCCCACCGCTGTCCGCGTTCATGGAGACGCCCACCGGGCGCTGGACCCGCACAGAACCACAGGCCGCGGCGGCCCGGGATGCGGAGGTTCGCCGCCGATTCCGCTCCTTGGCTAACTACGTCAAGGCCGTGTTGGACGCCTCGGAGTCGGGCATCATCAGGGCAGAGGAAGCCCTTCTGCCCTACCTCCTGTTGCCCGAGGGGGACACAGTGTACCAGAGGGCGAGCCGCCAGCTCGAGCGAGGCGTAGAGGTGAGCCTGGCGCGGGCCCTGATGGCGCCGGAGGGGCGCGATGGCTAGAAGACGCAAGGCCCTGGAGGAGGCCGCCAGAGAGCGCCTGGAAGCCGAGAGAGAGAGGGCGGAGCGGGACGAGCGATGGGCTCAGCTGATGGCGGACCAGCGGCGGGCGGAGGCTATTCGAGATGGGAGGGACCCCGACGCCAGAAACTAGCGTACCCTTCTGCCAGGGCCCCGACTGGACATCCCGCCGCTCCATCAAGGAGCCGGGCACGTGCGGCACGTGCGGCAAGCCGCTGGTGGGGCGGAACAAGTGGTTCTGCCGGTCTACACCCAGTACCTACTACGACCCCGGCAAGAGTTGCCGCGCCCGCTATGCCGTCAACCACTTCTGGTCGGAGGCGCGCGCTGAGTGCCTCAGGCGGGCGGGTGGCAGGTGCAGCCGGTGCGGCGAGGAGGTCAAGTCGGAGCGGCTCCGGGAAGGACTGGAGGTGCACCACCGGGTTCCGCGCGACGGGGGCGGGTACGGCCCGGGGTGCCACCACCACCAAGACAACTTGGAGGCGCTGTGCCACCAGGGCCACTTGGACGTCACGGCGGCCCAGCGAGGCTATGGTCAAGAGCCAACCCCAGAAGAGCGGCGGATGGAGCGGCTAAAGAAGCGGCAGGCGCGGTACGTGGCGCCGTGGCCAGGGTCCCTGGAAATCAACCTGCACCCACACGGTGGTGGGCGGAACATCCTGGAGGCCGCACGTGGCAAGCAAGCACCCGATTAAGCCGGATGAATGGAAGAGGCATCTTCTCAAGCAGGGCCTACCCGGAGTCGAGTTTGAGGGTCCCCTTACAGGGGTCTTCTGGGGCTTGGACGAGGTGCCTGAGGAGGCCCTGGTCAATGGGATGAGCGACCTGGCCCAGGCACTCCGGCGCCGGGGCTGAGTGGTTGTGTTCTCGGCTGACAAGAAGCAAGGTGGAAAGACATGAAGACAAGACAGCGGGTTGACTACCACGAGTACCTGGCGTCCAGGGAGTGGCGGCTCAGGCGACAGGGGGTGATTGACGCCGCAGACGGGGTTTGTGAGCGCTGCGGCTCCGCGCCTATCACGAACGTTCATCACACCAGCTATGAACACGTCGGCCACGAGGAGCCTTGGGAGCTGATAGGTGTATGCGAACCTTGCCATGACTACCTCGCAGGGACAACGGATAAAGACCCTGCGCTTCTGGTGGTGAGGGAACTTTTGGCCAAGCACGGACTCGTCCCAGTATATATATCAAATGCGGCTTCAGAACCAACCTGGCCGCCAGACTACTACGACGGAGGAGGCCAGTCCCGTCTTGGCCTTTCCTTGCACGTAGACATCAGATCGGAAGAGGCCGATCCTCCGGTTCCTGTCAGGCTCAGGTTTCCCATCGGGATAGGGGTCGTTGGCTATTGTAGCTGGTGGCCCCGGGAGCAGGAGTAGTCAGTGGCCTGGATCGAATCACACCAGAATCTTCAACGGCACCCCAAAACCCTCAGGGCTGCCGCCAAACTAGGTGTGCCAGTTCCCACCCTGATCGGACACCTCCACTGTCTCTGGTGGTGGTGCCTCGACTTCGCTGAAGATGGCGACCTAACCGGCTTCGACCACGCAGAGATAGCTCAAGCCGCGATGTGGGACGATGACGCCACGGCCTTCGTGAACGCACTACTGCAATGTGGACAGGCGAACCGGCCTGGGTTCCTTGAGATGAACACAGGCCACCTCCTGATTCACGACTGGTCCGACTACACAGGGAGGCTTATCGAACGCCGAAAGGCAGACGCCGCCAGAAAGAGGGCCGTCCGCAGGACATCCGCACACCGTCCGTCGTAACCGTACCCAACCGTACCGTACCCGACCGTACCCCCCCTGTGGTCCCCCCGTCACCCAGCAGCAGCGAACTTCCAAAATGGCTCAAGACTCTTCGAGAGTTGAAAGGGTGGCCACAAGACGCAGCGGCCACCGAAGAGGTTCAGAAAAAGACGCAGGAACACTTCGGGCACCTCAATCTCGAAGAAGAAGCACAGAAGTTCGTCTGGCATTGGCAGGACAGCCGCCGGAAGCTAACGAGTGCTCGGCGGGCCTGGTGGAACTGGCTGGGCGGGGCGAAAGTAGGCAAGGAGGTGAAGCATGGAGAGCCTGGCGAGCATCCTGCGCCGGATAGCGGCTCGGAGTTCTTCAGGGGACTCCCTGACACCGGCATCGACCGAAAGTAGAGAGGAGCGGGAGGCCTTGTTGCGCCAGTACGTGAGGGAGGAGATGTGCCCTCACGGCGGGACGGTCCGACTATCCCGGGCGTCCCCTACGCAGCCCTGGGAGAAGGAGAATCCGTGCCGCGAGTGCAGCAGGGAGCGGGTCAAGGCCAGGTTGTACCGGGCGTCGGGGCTCCCCGAACTCTACTGGCCTGGTCGTGAGGCGCCCGCGACCTTCGAGACGTTCGACCTGGCCCTGAACCCCGAGATGGAGCGCCCCTTGAGGCTTGCGCAGGAGTACTGCGGGGACGGGGCACCCCCGTGGCTGGTGCTCGTGGGCGGCACGGGCAACGGGAAGACGCACCTGTCGAAAGCCATCGCCATCACCTTCCTGGAGCGTCTGGCCAGGGTGCGGCTCTGGGTGGTGCCGGAGTTCCTAGACAGGTTGAAGGCGACCTTTGCTCCCGACTCCGAGAGGG
>JAUYDU010000166.1 GCA_030691665.1 Chloroflexota bacterium | reverse complement strand
ATCTCGGAGGAGAGGGCGTTGACCACGGCGGCGCCCACGCCGTGGAGGCCGCCGGAGACCTTGTAGGCTTGCTGGTCGAACTTGCCGCCGGCGTGGAGGAGCGTCATCACCGTCTCCAGGGCCGACTTGCCGGTGCCGGCGTGCTTATCGACGGGGATGCCGCGGCCGTTGTCGGAGACGGTCACGTGGCCGTCGGGGTGGATGGCGATATCGATGCGGTCGCAGAAGCCGGCCATGGCCTCGTCGATGCTGTTGTCGACGATTTCGTAGACGAGGTGGTGGAGGCCCCGCTGGTCGGTGCTGCCGATGTACATGCTGGGGCGGCGGCGTACCGCCTCCAGCCCTTCCAGGACCTGGATATCGCGGGCGGTGTAGTCCGAGGGGTGCTGGGCCATTTGTGCGAATTATAGCAAATGTGGCGGCTATCTGGAAGCCCTTTGGCAAGAATAGGGGGAGATTGTTCGGCCAAAGGCAGAAAGAGGCTTCCAGAACGGAGGCGATGTCCGCTAGACGAGCATGTCGACGACGAGGGTGGACCAGGCGAAGCCCTCGGCGCCGTGGGGCTCGCCGGTCAGGGGGTTGTAAAACTCGCGAAAGCCGTGCTGGAGCACCAGCTCCTTCGTCTTGGCCACGATGTGGGTGGCCACGTCCTCGAACCCGTGCTTGCGGAGGCCTCTCACCAGGAACCAGTTGATGCAGACCCAGGTGGGGCCGCGCCACAGACCGGACTGGGCGGGCGAGCGGAAGGAAGGGTTGAAGGCGGGCTCGTCGCGGGAGACGGTGGGCAGGGGGTAGGGAAGCCAGAACTCGGCCTCGTTCAGCAGGTGCTCCTTCACCAGGCGCTCGGCGGTCTGGCGGTCGATGCTGTCCAGGATGAGGGGGAAGAGGCAGGTGACGGTCTTGGTCTTGGCTTTGCGTTCGCGGCGGGAGTACAGGTCATAGAACAAGCCGTCGGGCTCGCGGCACTTGGTGAGGATGGCCTGCTCGACGCGCTCCGCCCAGCGGGCGTATGACTCGGCCTTGGCGTCGTCTCCCTGCTGGCGGAGCAAGCGAGAGAGGGAGGCTAGGCCCTGGGCGTAGACGCAGTTCACCAGCACATCCTCCACGTTGAAGCGGTCGAGGTTAAAGATGAGCCTCAGGTTGTAGCGGCACATCCGGTTCACCACGTCGATGCCGCGCAGGGCCATGCGCACGCCCGGCGGCCCGGCCTGGGAGAGTGGGCGGAAGAGGACGTCGTAGGCGGGCTTGTGGTCGAGGCCGGATTCGTAGGGGTGGATTATGGAGATGAGGTTATCGCCGTCGGGGTCGCGGTTCTCGGCCAGCCAGCGGTAGTATCTCTCTACCCCCGGCAGCACCTCTGTGAGGAAGGCGGCATCGCCGCTCCTGGCGTGCACTGCCTCGAGGGCGATGGCCAGGACGGCCGGCTGGATGAGCTCCGAGCGCCAGGGTCGCAGAGGGGAGTTGCTGTGGAGGTAGAAGCGGTAGGGGAAGGCGATCCGGCCCTGCCAGGCGATGCGGTGAGGGATGAAGCCATCGGCACGCTGGGCGCGCAGGAGCGTGCGCAGCTCCTCCCTGGCCTGAGCCGGGTCGAGGTGGGACCAGACGACGGCGTGGAAGCAGGAGTCCCAGAACCATTGGAAGGGGTAGGTCTTGACCGAGGGGCAGACGAAGGAGTAGGGCTGGCCATTCCAGGGGGAGACACCCGACTGGCGGTTGGCCTGGAGCTGGCGGTGGGCCGCTTCCAGGAGGTCTGTTTCGTCCACGGCGGCAGGATTATAGCATATCGCTCTAGTATGATTGGGCGGAACTGGTGGCGACTTTCGGATGATGGAGCGGATGTCTGGCCAAGGCGAAAAGTCGCGGGCGGGTGGCGCGCCGTCTGCGGCCCGGCCGTCCATCGTGCCCGGGGTGGAGCGGAAGGTCTTCATCCTGAGCATTGTCAGCTTCTTCACCGATATCAGCAGCGAGATGGTCTACCCCCTGGTGCCGATCTTCCTGACTTCGGTGCTGGGGGCGCCGCTGGCCGTGGTGGGGGCCATCGAGGGGGTGGCCGAGAGCACGGCCAGCGTCCTCAGGGTGGCCTCGGGGTGGCTGTCCGATAGGGTGGGCAAGCGGAAGCCCTTTGTGGTGGCTGGCTACATCCTGGCGGCCGCAGGCAAGCTCCTGCTGGCCGTGGCCTTCCACTGGCCGACGGTGCTGTTCGCGCGATTCGTGGACCGTTTCGGCAAGGGGCTGCGCTCCGCCCCTCGCGACGCCCTGATCGCCCAGTGGACGGAGCCCGGCGTCAGGGGCCGCGCCTTCGGCTTCCACCGGGCGGCCGATACGGCGGGGGCTGTGCTGGGCCCCCTGGCGGCGCTGGCTTTGCTCGCTCTGCTGGGGCAGAACTTCCGTCTGATCTTCGCCCTGGCCGTTATCCCCGGCGTGGCGGGGATCGTTCTGCTGAGGAGCGTGGGGGAGAGCGCCACCCGGCCAGGCGATGCCGAGCCGCGGCAGGGGATGAAGCTCGCCC
>JAUYDU010000086.1 GCA_030691665.1 Chloroflexota bacterium | reverse complement strand
CCGGCCTGAGGAATCCCGTCCCCTTGACGGAGATATCTCCCTGGCTCGTCCAGGCGACCATCTCCACCGAGGACGCCAGCTTCTACGACAATCCCGGCGTGAACGTAAGGGGTGTGTTGCGGGCGGCGGTGGAGAACTTGACTCCCTTCGGCCCTGGCTTTCTGAAGGGAAGCGGCGGCAGCTCCATCACTCAGCAGTTGGTCAAGAACGTCTACATTCCGGAGAAGGAGCGCAGCCAGCGCTCGATAGGCCGCAAGATCAAAGAGGTGGTCATGGCGCTGGAGCTGAGGCGGCGCTACGCTGACGACCAGATCCTCGGCTGGTATCTGAATCAGGTCTACTACGGCAACTTCGCCTACGGGGCAGAGGCGGCGTCCTGGCGCTACTTCGGCAAGCCAGCCAAGGATCTAACGCTGGCGGAGGCGGCCATGCTGGCTGGCATGCCTCAGGCGCCGGGCAAGTACACTCCGGCCATCCCCGAGAACCGTCCTCAGGCCTTCGAGCGCCAGCACTACGTGCTGGACTTGATGGCGGAGCGCGGCTACATCACTCAGGAGCAGGCGGAGGAAGCCAAGAAAGAAGAACTCTCCTTCGAGGAGGGCAGCTTTCCCATCCGGGCGCCCCATTTTGTGTTCTACGTGAAGGACGTCCTGACCAAGATGTGCGAGAAGGGGATGCTGGAACTGCCGGAGGACACCGACTGCCTGAACCTGGTCTACCGCGGTGGCCTGCGGGTCACCACCAGCCTCGACCTGGCCTTGCAGCAGACCGGCGAGGACATCGTCGAGGAGAAGATCAGCGCCAGCGAGGAGCGCTCTCTGGGCCACAACGCGGCCGCGGTGATAATCGAGCCGGCCACGGGCGAGATCCTGGCGATGGTGGGCAGCCGCGACTACTTCCGCGAGGACATCGACGGGGAGGTGAACATCACTACCTCCGAGCGGTCGCCGGGCTCCTCGATCAAGGTCTACACCTATCTGACCGCCTTCCTCCAGGGCTGGACGCCGGCCACGATAGTGAAGGATGAGCCCATCGATATCAAGTCGGCTAGCGGCAGGCCGATCCAGAACTGGAACTACACGTTCAAGGGGCCGGTCACCGTTAGGACGGCTCTGGCCGAATCGATAAACATCCCGGCGGTCAGGACGATATTGGCGGTGGGCATCCCCAATGTGATCGACACCGCCCACAAGATGGGCATCACCTCGCTGAACGACCCCGACCGCTACGGCCCAGCCCTGACCCTTGGCGGCGGCGAGGTCAAGCTGCTCGACCATACCTACGCCTTCAGCGTTCTGGCCAACAACGGCCTGATGGTGGGCATGCCGACGGTGGAAGATCTCCCGTCGGGCTACCGCCAGCTCGACCCGGTGGCGGTCCTGAGGGTGGAGAACGCCCTGGGTACGGTGCTGTACGAGTACAGCGGGGCGGACGCCCTGCAAGTGGTGCCGGCACCCTACGCCTATCTGATAACCGACATCCTCTCCAAGAGCGCTATCCAGTGGGCTCAGCTCACCATCTCTCGCCCAGCCGCCACCAAGACGGGCACCAGCGAGGACTTCCGCGACAACTTGGTGATGGGCTACAGCCCCGACCGGGTGGTAGGGGTATGGATGGGCAACGCCGATAACACGCCTATGGCCGAGGGCACCTTCAGCGCTGCCGGCGCGGGGCCGATATGGCGCGCGCTGATGGAGGCTGCCCACGAAGGGATCGAGCCTCATGACTTCGGGGTGCCGGAGGGCGTGGTGTTCATGAATTGTGCCGGGCGGTCGGAGGCGTTTGTGGAGGGCAGCAAGTGCAGCTATGTGGAGCCGAAGCCCAGCCCGACGCCTGCCCCCAGCGCCACGCCGGGAGCGGCCCCCACCGGCGTTCCCCCTACTCCCAAGCCCACCGCGGCGGCCAGCCCGGTGGCTAGCCCTGTCGCCACGCCGGCCAGCACGCCGCAACCGCAGCCCACCGCAGCCCCCACTCCGGTGCCCACTCCCGCCAGCCAGTACCAGTAGCCCTCCCTTGATCCCCAAGCGAGACCTGTGTGCCAGGACGAGCAAGCAGGCTTGCGCTATGGCCCCCAGGCCTTAGTATGTAGGATTGACTTGCGATGAAGGGCTGTTCAGGGGATAGGGTTGCAGGAAGATAGTCTTCCGCCGGATGTGCGGCGGGGCCGCCTGCCCGGCGACAGATTCATCCGACGGCGGCGGCTCCCCCGCGTCGGCCTGTCGCGGGTGCTGGGCGTGCCTGGGCTGTTCAGCTCGGCCTACGGCAACGTCGGCTCTTCGATCTACTACGCTCTGGGGGTCACAGCTCTCTTCGCTCTGGGCCTAACGCCGGCGGTGTTCGTGTTCGCCGGCCTCCTGTTCGGGGCCACCGCCCTCACCTACGCCGAAGGGTCCAGCGCGATGCCGGAGGCGGGCGGCTCCAGCACCTTCGCTCGCCGGGGCTTCAACGAGCTGGTGAGCTTCATCGCCGGTTGGGCCCTGATGCTGGACTATATCGTCACCATCGCCATCTCTGCCTTCTTCGTATCGAACTATTTGGGGGTGTTTCTGCCGGTGCTGAAGGAGTGGCCGGCCAACAGCCTGTTTGGCATCGGGGTGGTGACCTTCCTGGCGGCGGTCAACGTGATAGGGGTAAAGGAATCCACGGGCATAAATGTGCTGCTGGCGGTGCTAGACCTTGCCACCCAGGCCTTGCTGGTGGTGCTTGGCCTTTTCCTCCTGCTGAACATTGGCACCCTCATTGACAACGTACACTGGGGGGTAGCTCCTACCTGGAGCCGCCTGCTGTTCGGCATCTCCATCTCGATGATCGCCTACACGGGCATCGAGACCGTCTCTAACCAATCGGAGGAGACGCGCAATCCGGGGAAGAATGTGCCCCGCTCGGTGGGGCTGGTGTTTGTGGCGGTCATAGTGCTGTATTTCTTCATATCTATCATTGCCTTGAGCGCCATGCCGGTGGTCTTCGATCCGGAGCAGCAGAAGTACGTCAGCGAGGTGGGCACAAAGTACCTGTCCGACCCAGTGGTAGGGATTGTGAGGCACCTGCCGGACTACCTGCCGGACGTGATCCAGCCGGTGCTGGCGGGCTGGG